>DALZBD010000216.1:0-6753 GCA_031977515.1 Bacteroides sp.
TTCTTTGATGGAGCAGTAATACAAAAGCTGTACTTCATCATAAAATAGGAGAGGACTATCCGATGGGATGGTCCTTTTTCTATTCTATGATATGGGTTCGATACGTTAGACAGGGATAGTTGTAGTTACAAATGTTCCCCAAACTTTGCCCGGATGTGGAATTTTTGATCTTTCGCAGGGAGAAACATTCCATATACCTTTCCGTTACATTTAACAACGTCCTGTTTGCAGGATTTGCTCTACTTTTACCGATGTAATCAAACAGAGATTATATCGCTTTTTCAGATTCTGTAGATAAGGCTCCAACATACAATATATATACATACAGTAGTAAAGATAGATAAGGTTCTTTTCACTTAAGGTTAATAGATTAGGTTTTGTCGGTCCGGGCTTTCGGGAGGGAAGTCCGGATCTTTTTTTTGTATATATACGACAGCCTGAATCTCATCAAAGAGACTCAGGCTGCGTAGGGAATAAGAGAAAAAGAATGTCGGATCAGAATATATATCCCATACCCATCGTGAAATAGATGGGATAGAAGGGGAAGTCGAGTACCTTGAAATCCTTTTTGAAAATATTGTTGACACCCCAGCTAAAGTCTGCCCGCAGGGAGAGATGACGGGCAACCCGCCATTCCGAGCCGATCTCTGCTCCCCAGGAAAAACGACGCAGGCCGGGGGAAAAGTCGTATCGGGCTTTGTCGATATCGATCCGTTCGCCTGTGGGATTGTCTTTTCGCAGGTAGCCATCATAGACGGTACCCATAAAACCTTTGTGAACCAGCTGGGAGAAAAACAATCCTCCTTTCATGCGCCAGCGTGGAGTGGCCTGCCAGGAAGCCAGTACCGGTACAGAGAGATAGTAGTTGCTGACATCCGTCTTTACATAGCCTGTCCATACTCCTTGCAGGGTACCTCCGTCGAGATCGATCAGGACCATGTTGTAATGGGTGGTACGGGCGTCTACCTCCATGCGTTTCATTTCGAAGCGCAGACCACTTTCCACCGACCAGCGCCGGGCGAAGCGATACCGCAGGTGGGCGCCTGCCGATAGTCCGGGCAGCATACAGAGTTTTTCCAGCGAATTGATCTCGTCAGGTATGGAGAGGGGGGCACTTCCGCCCAGTGTCATGCCTACGCTGAGGCTGTATTCCATACCGGAAGAGGGAAGCGAAGACCATTTGTCTTTTTTCTCTGCCTGTCCCCAAAGAGAGAGAGGAAGAAGGAGCAGAAAAGATATCAGAAACAGGATTTCTTTTTTCATACATAGCAGTGTGTTATTCTTCACGTATCAGACGTACTTCATCAATGAGCAGGGTACTGCCAATGGCTCCCCGGTATTTGTCTCCTTCCGCACTGGAACTGAATACCAGTGACAGGTTGTATTTTTCCTCTTCCAGTTTTACAGGATCGATCTGTTTTCCGGGTTGCAGGCGAAACGGGAAGCTGAAATAGGTCCACTCGTCGGTTTCTTTCCGGTCGGCCTCGTCTATTTCTGCCAGAGCAACTACGTTTTCGTGATCCCAGAAATTGTGTCCATTCAGGAACTTTGTCTCTTCATCTGCCTCATACACCACAGCGAAAATGTGGAAAATGTCTCTTTTTCCTTCGACCACCTTTTTCTTTTCATCGATAAAGCTCGGTCCGGAAGTGTATTTGTAGTAACCGGTGACCTCGGTGGGGATGAAGTCGCACGGATGTCCAAACTGTGTAGCCTGGAGCGGATCTGTCATAACCTTGAGAGAGTTGAATGAGCCGATGTAGAGGTTGCCCGGTATCAGGTAGATTCTTACCAGGGTACCGGCCAGTCCGGTGCTCTTCGTTTCCAGCTTCACTGCTTTGCCACTTTTTCCTTCTTCGTAGTGAACGGTAGGGTAGTCATCCTTATTTTTTCCAATAGCCATCAGCGAATATCCTGCGTTGCCCGTAGCCCAGATATACTGTTGCTCACTGTTTTCTGTTTCTTCGTAGAATACGTAGTACCCGTTTTTGACTTCACTGTGTTCGAAATCAAAATTTTGTGTAATTCCCGATGTACTGCATACCACAGTGTATTCTTTCTGCCAGTTCCCGTCTTCGGAAGTGACTGTATACTTCTGTGGAGTGGTAAAATCCCTTGCGGTGCCGCTGGCGGGAGTAAGGGTAGCACCGGAAGAAAGTGCAAATTCAGGTGCCAGTTCTGTCACGTCTACCTCTTGCCAGACAAAAAAGCTGATCTGCGTATTCTCGATCCTCGGATCGGTTTTGAGTACGCCGGCAGGTAATGTGCAGGAAAGAATATCTGCTTCGGCATTTAAGGATTCGTTGTTGAAGCATCCCTGAACCACAGAAAAAGTCAGCAAGGTGGTGGCACAAAGTTTAAGTAACATAGGAATTATATGTATTTGTTAGTTGATAAATGAGATTACTTACGAATTTGAACAGTATATATAACCATTTAAGTTAAAAAAAGTTTAGTTTAAATATTGGTTTTTGGTAGCTATTTATTTACAAAATAGAATATGTTGAAGGTTGTGATTATAGTATTTATTGTCAGATATATAAATAATAATACATTTTATTGTATGTTTTATAAAATGATGAATAATATATAAATATATACACTATGCTGATTTCATTGTGAAATAAACACGATTAATCTTTAAAAACACCCCACCCAATTATACCTGTCGTTTTGTATTATAGAATACCGGATATTTGTATCTTTGTGGAAGAAAATGTAACATAATGACACAAACCGAGAGAAAGATCATTGCACTGGTGAGAAAAGAGGTCGTTCCGGCCATCGGATGTACCGAGCCGGTAGCAGTAGCTTTGTGTGTGGCCAAAGCTACGGGGCTGCTGGGACACTTGCCTGAGAAGATCGAAGTAAAACTAAGTGCCAATGTATTGAAAAATGCGATGGGAGTGGGTATTCCCGGTACCGGCATGATCGGACTTCCTATTGCAGTAGCACTGGGCGCTATGATCGGCAAACCGGAATATCAACTCGAAGTACTCAAAGCATGTACACCCGAAGCAGTAGAGCGTGGTAAGCAATATATCGAAGAACGAAGAGTGAATATCTCTCTAAAAGAAAATGCCTTCTCAAAGCTGTATATCGAAACAGAAGTCTGTGCGGGAGGACATACTGCCTGTGCAGTGATTGCCGGTGGACATACCGAATTTGTCCGGCTTTGCCGGGACAATAGCGTATTATTGGACAAACAACCTGGAAGTTGCCTCGAAACCCAAGAGGATGTTCCGGAACTCACCCTGCGGAAAGTATATGAATTTGCCACTACCGTACCTATAGAAGAGATCCGTTTTATCGGAGAATCTGCCCGGCTCAACAAAGCTGCGGCAGAGCAATCTTTCTGTGGAGAATACGGTCATTCTCTGGGTTGTATTCTGCGTGCGACACCGAAACAGAAACTCATGGGAGAAGGACCTTTGTCACGCATTCTCTCTTATACTTCTGCCGCTTGTGATGCCCGTATGGCAGGTGCATTGATCCCGGTCATGAGCAACTCGGGTAGTGGCAATCAGGGCATCGCCGCTACTTTGCCGGTAGTGATCTATGCCGAAGAGGCCAACCGCAGCGAAGAAGATTTACTGCGAGCGTTGATGCTAAGCCACCTGACTGTGATCTATATCAAACAAAGCCTTGGCAGACTTTCTGCCCTGTGCGGATGTGTGGTAGCTGCTACCGGATCGGCATGTGGCATCACCCATCTGATGGGAGGGGGCTATCGCGAGGTGACATTTGCAGTACAGAACATGATAGCCAACCTGACCGGTATGATCTGTGACGGAGCCAAGCCGAGTTGCTCACTGAAAGTGACTACAGGGGTATCTACTGCTGTATTGTCGGCCATGATGGCTATGGAAGGACGCTGTGTCACCTGTGTGGAGGGAATCATTGAAGAAGATGTAGATCGCAGCATCCGCAACCTGACCCGCATCGGTTCGGAAGCGATGGAAGAAACAGACCGGATGGTACTGGAGATGATGACAAACAAATAAACAAAGGGATTTAAATATCTATCAGTATTTTGCTCGTTTCTTTATCTCTGAGACGCAAATATGCGTCTCTACATCGTTTGTGTTTTCTTAGGAAAATGATACACTTGTAGAGACGCATATTTGCGTCTAAAAAAAGGAAATACAAAATAAAAAGCCATACATCCTATAATAAACTTTTTGTGGAAAATGGAAACAGGCTCTTCATCGTTACTGAGATAAAAGATACATAACAAGAAATAAGCCTATCGATCCTTTCATTCTTTCAGTTGTTATAATACTGTGAAATTGTAGACCTGTCCCTCTGACAGGGAGTTTATCTGCTTGTTTATTATAGATTCGCTATGAGTGGAAGCTATGGTAGCATTAGGCAAACTATCCATTGAAAACCAATAATTATTTAAATCAGAAAAATATGAAGAAAGCAACCGCTTTGTTTTTTTGCTGTATGCTGTTTTCCTGTGTGGCAGTACATGCACAGACAGATTATTCCTTCCATAAGACCACTGAAACATTTGCAGTGAAAGAGGGACAAACCTTGTATCTGGATCGGTATGCACCTCTTCTGAGAGAGGCTACTACGCCGATGCCTTGTGTGATCTTTGTTTTTGGAGGTGCATTTGCCCGGGGTGCGCGTGATGTTCCGAAATACATACCCTATTTCGATTACCTGGTCAAAGAAGGTTATACTGTAGTCTCTATCGACTATCGTCTGGGTCTGAAAGGTGTGGAACAGGAGCAGGGCCTGAATGAAGAGGGCTTTATACAACGGTTTATCCATTCGGTGGATATAGCAGTAGAAGATCTGTTCGATGCTACCCGCTATGTATTGGATCGTGCCGATGAATGGAACATCGACCAGAATGCGATTGTGATCAATGGATCGAGTGCCGGAGCAGTAACCGTACTGCAGGCCGAACACGCAGTATGTAACGGAACCTATAACGTGGCCAATAAACTTCCTGCCGGATTCACGTATGCAGGAGTGATCTCTTTTGCAGGAGCTATTTTTGTTCCGGAAGGAACAGTCACCTGGGCAAAAGATCCGGCTCCTATCATGATGTTTCACGGAGATGCCGATCTACAGGTGCCTTATGACAAACTGCAGGTTGGCAGCATGGGGTTCTACGGTTCTAAATCCATTTCCGATGGGCTGGCTGCAGCCAACTATCCTTATTATTTTTATAAGTTTGATAACTACGGTCATCAGATTGCCAGTGATCCGATACAGGAAAACAGGGAAGATGTGCTCTGGTTTCTCAATAAAATGGTGAAAGAGAAAAAGCCTTATATGATCTTCCGGGAACAGAAAGAGATCGGGCGTATGGTAGTAGCTGATAAAAACTTTACCATTCAGGATTATGTAAAAGGTAACTTCGGACAATGAAATGATTTTTGATTTATATGTTTGGTTCTCTATCAGGAGAGCCGTGTGGGTGTGAAAGCCCGGAAACATACTGGATAGTTAGGATAGGGATATTTCCGACAGGAAATATCCCTATCTGTTTGTTGAGTTTTCCCCGGCTATGCTTAGTGCCTTGATGTAGTGATATATATACCCTTTTTGTTTACTTCTTTGCATGTGTCCCGGATAGGTGGTTGACAGGAAGGGAGTCGCATCTCCCGATTATCTGTAGGGAATCTCCCGAAATAAATAGAGAAAACGATTTTTAAGGAGATTTATCCTTTTCTACTTTTATGACGTGATCATCATTCAATCTTCATGGTCCTGTTGCATGAGTTGTATGAAATGATCTCTACACAAATTCGTTTGAGACGATTGAAAAATGGATCAAAAGCATACCGTTATGAGACAGCTGAGTTTATTTATTTGCCTGATGTGTGTGACGTTTTTACAACAAGGTTGTAGGAATACCGAACGGAAAGAAACAGTGAAAGATCAGCATTCTGCTAAAATCATTTCCCAAATAGAAGACTCTCTTGTGGTGTATAATGACAGTATCGAAGAGAATGTGGAGAGAATAGTATATAATAAGGAAAGTAATTTGTCCTTTGTAGATAATTATTTTCCGGCTTCGTCGGAGGATGAATTTTCAGATGGGTCGTCTCAGGAAGATTTAAATATATACTTTCCTGTGGAGGATGATACCGAAGAACTTTATTATATATATGACGATACAGAGGAGAATATTTACTTGTATTCCATACATGATAATTATACCTCACAAGATGAAATATATATATATGATGATGGTCCTTCCTTCTCTTATACAGATAATTATTTTATTGATTATTATGAGCCGGATTATTGGTATATCTATCATCCGGTCTGGGTATATGAGCCGTCTAAACCTTCTAAGCCGTGCAGGCCGCTTCGGCCAACTAAGCCTGGCAAACCTTCAGGTAAACCCAAACCCGGGCATTCCGGACATGGCAACAAACCCCGCCCTCCGGGAGAGCATCCCGGTAAAGACAAAGAAAATCCATCTTACGGTGACAGATCGCCTCAGAGACCTGTTCCGGAATCCCTTTCCGGATCAGATAAATCGTCAGGAGGCAGAGATGTTTCAAGACCCACTCCGGGATCTTTAAGTGGTTCCGAATCCCGGGATAAGGGACGTGAATCCGGAAACCGGACGAACGTTGAAAGGGAAGAACGTCAGCAGCGTGAACGTCAGGAAGCCGAAGCCCGCCAGCAGAGAGAATCTCAGGAGCGTCAGGAGAGGGAAAGAAAAGAAGCTGAAGCCTGCCAGCAGAGAGAATCTCAGGAGCGTCAGGAGAGGGAAAGAAG
>DALZBD010000217.1:0-6747 GCA_031977515.1 Bacteroides sp.
TGCAGTGGCAGGTACAGTATTGTGAATACCTGCTTTCAGGTATTCGGTACGGTCTTCTGTAGACAGGTTCTCTGCGACCAACACCATGTATACATCCGGATACCTTTCAGTCAGAAAATTCAGTTGTTTGATGTCCTCCTGTAATTTCTCTCCTTTCTCCAACAAAACAGCCACATCGTATTTTTCACCGATGTGATCCAGTAGTTCTGTAATAGCCTTATGGGAGGGCAATGCACAGAATACCCCGGTAGTGTGTTTCCAGAACCTATCTATTGTTTCCCGGTTCTTACCGATATATAGGACATATTGCATATTTATCTCATCCTATGATTTTTTTGATGCGTACTTTCAGTTCCAGAGGGTTGAAAGGTTTCAATACATAGTCTGCAGCTCCGGCTTCCAGAAGTTTGATCCGTTCGGTTGTACTTTCCTCACTGGAAAGGATCATGACAGGAATAGATTTGAAGAGTTCATTTTTTTTCAAATAATACAGAAACTCATTTCCCATCATTTCGGGCATACGAATGTCAGAAATAATCAGATCAGGAACATTCCCTTGCTGCAACCAGTCTATGGCTTTGATAGGATTTTCAAGGTAAGTAAAATCATATTCTTTTCCCAAATAAATAGCAGCAACTTTTCCAATAGTGGCTTTATCGTCTACGAGCAGTATTTTCTTCATATATCTCTGTGTGGTTAGTTTAAAATAAAACGTTTCAACTCCTGGATTGGATTTGAACATCATTCGCAAATATAGAATATATTTTGTTAATAAATTGTTTTTGTGTGCTTATTTTACAATAAGGATAGTAAACTTTTATAGAAAAAATGGAAGCCGGAAGGTTGTGGTTCCTTCCGGCTTTCTTTGTCACTATATTCTATCTGTTATTATCTGTAAACTTTTTCTTCTACAGGATTTTCATACCAATCGAGGTTGCTGGTGCGACCTTGTGCCCATCCTTCGAATTGAGGGTAAGCGATGTTGATCTTGCATGCTTCGATCGGAAAGCGGAAGTTGGGGATGCAAAGTGCCCAAGTCAGGTTTCCAGCTGCCGCCAGATTATCCTCATGCACGTTACCATTGGCTGTCGCGCCGTAATTACGGAATTCGTACAGATGCACTTCAGTTCGTGTATTCTTCTCCTGATAAGCTATAAAGAAGTCAAGATTTTCCTGTTGTATCAGTGGTTCTGTACTTTGGGCTATCGGAGTCAGAGTTACAATCATCGTGTATGTCTCACTTGTTCCACCATTAGATCCGGTAAGACCTGTATTGATCATTTTCCGCTCGCTCATACCATACACCTGATGTGCATCTCCAAAGAGTGGAATTACCATTTCTGTTCCATTGATTTCTGTATCTGCATTCGCGAATACAGAATTTGCTAAAGTTCCTTTGAATTGGTTAACATCACCGGAGAAACTGACACTACTGATATAAGAAGCATTCAGTTTTGCCAGACGTAATCCGGCTCCGAGTTTTTTGGTTGCTCCTACAGCTGTCAATGTGATCTTCAGATCAATGGTTTCAATTTTATTGGATGCATCGCGGTTGTATACAGGTACTACGTCCAATACTACGTCATTGAAGTCATAGTCACCTACATTCGGATAGTTATCTTCAAATACATACGTATAAGCCATCTCTTGTGGCTCAGGGTCAGTACCTGGATCAGTTCCTTCGTATCCTTCACCTGCACAGTCGCTGGCTTCCATCATAAAGTTTGCCTGACCGGGAAGACAGATAGAAGCAGTACTTCCACCATTGACTATAAATCCTTCCAGATAGGGATAAGAATTTTCAGATTGTGCACTTTCCGGAAGATCAAATATTACATTACCGGAGATGCTATAGCTACCGGACCATACTCCATTGGGACGCGCAATCGTTTGTGCTTTAATCAATGCCGATCCGTCTGTTGGACCTATAATGGTTCTGTTTACATCATAATAGTTTGAACAAACAAACATAGATGGCGATCCCATGGTCAGGCGGGCAGATGCATTACCATCATCTGTAGTACTTTCGCAATAGATGGCTCCATTGTCAGTCACTATAATGTTATATGCTTTAATAGTTGTTTTTATTTCCAAATAACAACCATTTTGAATACTGGAAACCGTACCACCATCAAATTTGTCGATAATAGCTTTTCCTCTATTGTAAAAAGTAGTAGCTGTATTACTTGCCTGATAACTCACATTTCCTGTTCCGGTCTTACAAATCAATGTTCCATCATTATAGACTGTTCCTCCGGCAGAAGGTATGTTTAAAGATGCGACTTCCATATAACCCTTGTTATAGAAGAAATAATTTCCTTGTGGCATGAAATCTTGACATATAAGACTTCCCTCATCCATTACTGTCAATCGGCCGTTCAGACTGAATTGCCCACCGGTAACTGTTAATTCACCACCGTTTGCAATAATCAAATGAACATTCCCATTATAGGCACCGAAAGAAAAACCACCGGTAATAGTGAGTTTGTGGGTAACTATAAATGTTGTATTTGAAACATTGCCAGCCCAGTAGAAGTTACCAGCTGATATGGTAAGGTCTTTGCTTAATATATAAGTCGTATTATTTTTCCCGGTACCATAAGCTTCCCCCCATGATTCTTTAGGAAGTTCTTCAGCACTGGCAATCATATTATTTACGTCTTGTTTTGTTACAACTGTTCCTACCTCTTCTGGAGGAGTAATTGTTACAGAACCACTTGCACGTGTTTTGGCAGCATTTCCAAAGGTAACGTTCAGATTACCATTTTTTACTTCTACAGGTTTCACTGAGTATCTTCCCCGTGTGTCTACACGGGCAGCGTATAATTGAGTCAGATAACTTGGATAGTCTACCGCTGTATGGAAAGTATAGTCGGTGCCTTCATTTGCGTATCCACTTGCCAGCAATTTGGCATTGCTTTTACTGTTCAAAGGGTTATCAGTAAATAGTTTCACAGTATAGTCTGTGTATTCATCCTCATTTACCAACACACTTACTGTGGCCGAACGAGTTGTTTTCCAGTCCTGGCCGGCGTCCACGTTATCCACCGGAAATCCTTCTTCATAGATTTTCTTTGCCCCGTCTTCGTCGAAAAGATCTTTATCCTGATCTATACATCCCGATACAAGGACGGCACTCATCATCAGGAATAAACTCCCAAATTTTAGAAAATTACGTTTCATAGTGACTATGTATTTATAAATAGTTATATAATCTGTGCAACCTATTTTTACACATCGCGACAAAAATAATGTATTTTTTGTTTTATAACATTAAAAATGTTCGCTTTTATTTCTGTTATTAACCTTTTTTAATATCTAAATGGATAGAAAACACAAATTTGTTATATGCTTTTGTGTTAGTGATATTTTATTGGTTAATAGTGTATTAACGATGTTGTTTGATTTTTGTTCATTTTGAAAGTTGTATATTTTGTCCAAGATGTTATGTGACTTTTAATGTTCGATTAATTTCGCTATCAATTAAAGTTGTAATAATTGTGCATTCTATCGGTTAGGAGACTATTTTTCGGTCTGATAAGCAGGAGTGAAAGATGAAAAATAATATACAGATATAAAATAGTGTTCTATATGGAATTGTTTGTGACCCGACAACAGTCTATGGTTCTCTTCATCGGGTTTTGCAGCAGGCCGGAATATAGAAATGTAAGAGATAGGAGGGAATGAAATAATTAGCTTCTCTTTAGGGAAAGAATGTCTGTTCTTCTGTCATACTTATTGTATGATTCTGGCAATCCGAATAGAAGAAGTTCGCAGCAGTGTGGGTCAATATCTCTCATGATTTTATTTGGAAAGTAGGGTAGCCTACTGTTTACAACAACGGGTAGGATGATAAACTTTCATACGTATCAATCATAGAAATAAAAGGTGACTATGTACGTATAATCATCAAACCATGAACGAAAAAATAGAGGATATTAGCTTTTCTTTGTGATCTCTCCGGCCAGGTCAGAGTTCATCTTCCGGCGGATTTCGGCTCGTGACAATCCATGTCCGAGTAAAAACATAAGTTTAGTGACAGCACTTTCGGATGTACTGTCATATCCGCTGATGATCCCGGCCTGCAACAGTTGGATACCCGTTTCGTAGCGTTCCATCTCTACGGCACCGGAAGAACACTGGGTAATATTGACGATAACAATACCCCGTTCGGTAGCATCTTTCAACTCATCAAGCAACCATTCTTTACGGGGAGCATTGCCCGAACCATAGGTTTTCAAAACCACCGCTTTCAGACCCGGTACGTGCAGTAGAGCATGTACGATCTCTTTCCGGATACCGGGAAAGAGAGTCAGGATCACCACATTGGGATCCAGCAAATAGTGAGGTTTCAGCGGTCTGTCCGGATCAGGCTTGCGGATCAGGTGTGAATCGTACTTGATATGTATTCCTACTCTTGCAAGAGGTGGGTAGTTGAATGAGCGGAAAGCGTTGAAATTCTCTGCGTTGATCTTTGTGGTACGGTTGCCCCGCATCAGGTGATTTTCGAAGAAGATACAGACCTCGGGTACCATCGGTTTTCCCTGTTCATTTTTTGCAGCAGCAATTTCTATGGCTGTGATCAGGTTTTCCTTTCCATCTGTACGCAACATCCCGATCGGTAGCTGAGAGCCGGTAAGGATCACCGGTTTTCCCAGGTTTTCCAGCATGAAACTCAGGGCAGACGCTGTATACGACATCGTATCCGTACCGTGAAGGATAACAAAACCATCAAATTGATCGTAATTGTAATTGATGATCCGCACCAGTTTGGCCCAGAATTCCGGTTCCATATCGGAAGAATCTAGGGGAGGATCAAATTGATAAGAGGAAATACGATAGTTGAATTTTTTTAGCTCCGGAACGTGCGTCATCAGGTGATCGAAATTGAAATTCTCCAATGCGCCATTTTCGGGGTTTTCTATCATTCCGATAGTTCCTCCGGTGTAAATTAACAAAACGGAAGGGCTTTTGACTATCATAAAATCCTTTTTTCTGTTGTTTTCGTGACAAAGATAAAGAAGAATTTACGATTTACCAATTTACGATGGACGATACATATAATAAGAACCGAATATTTTCAGACAAAAGAAGATAAGAACAAAAGAATTCAATGAATAAGATTCAGGCTTTACAGACAATTCACTGAATAAATATTTGTTCTATAGTTCTTATGCCTGAAAAAGTTCTTTTTGTGTATATCAACTGTCCCTTGTAAATCTATTCCAGGTCTTGTTTCAGGCGAAGGATCGCTTTCTCCGGATCTTTCTCTTCTTCAAGTAGCGTCACGAACCGACTGCCGATGATGGCTCCCGATGCATGATCACAAGCTGCTTCGAAAGTCGCTTTGTTGCTGATACCGAAACCGATCATACGGGGGTTACGCAGATTCAATGATTGAATGCGTTTGAAATAGGACAGTTTGTCTGTGTTGAAGTCTTTCTGTGCGCCTGTAGTTGCCGCGGAGGATACCATGTAGATAAATCCGTCTGTATTGTTATCGATCTCCCGTATCCGCTCTTGACTTGTTTCCGGTGTGATGAGCATGATCATACGCAGGTGATGACGTTCGGCAATTTCCCGGTATTCATTCTGATAGTCACGGTAGGGAAGGTCGGGAATGATCATTCCGTCTATGCCGCAGTTTACGCATTCCCGGCAGAAATCCTCAAAGCCAAATTGCATGATCGGGTTGAGGTAACCCATCAGGAGCAGAGGGATAGATACCTCTTTTCGTATATCTTTGAGCTGACCGAAAAGGACTTTCAGCGACATACCGTTGCGCAGTGCCGCGGTGGCTGCGTTCTGAATAACTACTCCATCGGCCATGGGGTCACTGAAAGGAATACCTACCTCTATCATATCTACTCCGTTCTTTTCCAGCGTGCGGATTACTTCGGCTGTACCTTCCAATGTCGGATCGCCGGCACAAAAATAGATAGACAATATATTCTTATTTTTTGTATGGAATAACTGATTGATTCTGTTCATGAGTTTATATTATTATATAAGGTGAATATAGATGGTGATAAATAATGAGAGTCACTGTCTGAGTTCTTCCAGAAATTGGTTGACCCGTTCGGTATCTTTGTATCCGGGCTCTGTCTCAAAACAACTGTTGATATCAAAACCTGCCAGTCGGGGATGCTGCAATACATTGAGTGCTTTGCCACTCTGGGGAGTAATTCCTCCGCTGAGCAGGAAAGGAGTTTCCTCTTTATAACTATATAGCAGGCTCCATTCAAACTGCTTTCCCGATCCTCCGTATCCCTGGGTTTTGGTATCAAAGAGGTAATAATCGCAAAGACCTTTGTACTCTGTGGTCAGATGCAGATCTTTGAATGTTTCGATAGAGAATGCTTTGATCAGATGCAATCCCGCCTGCTGCAACGTACGGCAATAGCCGGGTGATTCATTTCCGTGCAGCTGGATGTAGTCCAGACCGAAACGATCCGCGATCATAAGTACCTCTTCTTTGGACTCATTGACAAATACACCTACTTTTTTCGCTTTCTCAGGCAGATAGCCAGGCAGTTCGTATACATACCTGGGCGAACGGGGATAGAAGATAAAACCAATCATATCGGCTCCCAATTCTTCTACCTGGCGGATATTTTCCGCCTCCCTCATGCCACAGACTTTGATTACTTTTCCTTTTATCATGCAGACGCGTTGCTATTTACGATTTACAAATTATTCCCTATGGTCATGACCCCTTGATTGATTATTGACACTAAGGAACGTTTA
>DALZBD010000218.1:0-6744 GCA_031977515.1 Bacteroides sp.
CAGAAACTCAACGTGGTTATCCTTGACTTCGATGATGAGAAGAAACGTATCGCTCTGGGTCTGAAACAACTGACTCCGCACCCATGGGATGCTTTGGATACCGAACTCAAAGTGGGTGACAAAGTGAAAGGTAAAGTAGTGGTTATGGCCGACTACGGTGCATTCATCGAGATTGCTGCCGGTGTGGAAGGTCTGATCCACGTATCTGAAATGTCATGGTCGCAGCACCTGCGTTCTGCTCAGGACTTCATGAAAGTGGGCGACGAAGTAGAAGCTGTTATCCTGACCCTGGATCGCGAAGAGCGTAAGATGTCACTGGGTATCAAACAACTGAAACAAGATCCATGGGAAACTATCGAAGAGAAATATCCTGTAGGTTCTAAGCACACAGCTAAGGTACGTAACTTTACCAACTTCGGTGTATTCGTAGAAATCGAAGAAGGCGTAGACGGACTGATCCACATTTCTGACCTGTCATGGACGAAGAAAGTGAAACATCCTTCTGAATTCACTCAGATCGGTGCGGACATCGACGTACAGGTTCTGGAAATCGACAAAGACAACCGTCGCCTGAGCCTCGGCCATAAACAACTCGAAGAAAACCCATGGGATGTATTCGAAACTCTGTTCACTGTAGGTTCTGTACACGAAGGTACTATCATCGAAATGTTGGATAAAGGCGCTGTAGTGTCTCTGCCTTACGGTGTGGAAGGTTTCGCAACTCCGAAACACCTCGTGAAAGAAGACGGTTCGCAAGCTCAGTTGGATGAGAAACTTGACTTCAAAGTGATCGAGTTCAACAAAGATGCAAAACGTATCATTCTTTCTCACAGCCGTATCTTCGAAGATGTAGCCAAAGCAGAAGAAAGAGCAGAAAAGAAAGCAGCGAAGAAAACCAAGAGAGAAGACGGTGGCAATACCTCTTCTATTCAGAACCAGGCTGCTTCTACCACTCTGGGTGATATCGATGCACTGGCTGCTTTGAAAGAACAACTCGAAGGTAAGAAGTAAATAAGACCTTTTCTTTTCCCTACTGATCTGCAGTAGAGAAGAGTATAGAGAATAAAATGTGAAGTCGTCGTGATCAGTCTGATCGCGACGACTTTTTTATAGTGATCTCATAATTGCTTGAAGCGTTCCTGGTTAGGTAGTACCATATCGGGATTTATCTTATTGATTCACTTGTAGAGACGCAATACTTTGCGTCTCATATACATACAACATACTGCGTCTCATATACAATGTATTGTGTCTCATATAAAAATCAGACGCAAAGTATTGCGTCTCTACAAGTATATTATATGGGTAGATCCGGTCAGTATAGCCATCGAACAGAAGGATACAACCGGGTTTGAGAAAAGAAGAAAGAAATATATACTCAGGAAAATTCTTCTACCGGATTATTCTTGTAGTAAAAGCAGAGAGGAAGCAATGGTTTCAGATACTTATTTTCCGTAATAACGTTTATATAACTCCTTGTATTCCGGACTTTCCTGAAATCCGTCCAGCCAACTGTTCAGTGTATCACGCAATACGGGAGAGTGCTTGCTGACAGCCCACGAATAAAGTTGTGTAAATCCGATGCCTGTACGAATATCTATATTGGAAAGAGAGTCGGTCAGTGTCTCAGCAATGCTCTCCTCACACACTGCATAATCTATATCTCCATGAGCCACCATGGCAATCAATTGTTCCGCTCCGTAATCTTCGATCTGATGTATGTAGATCGTATCAGCGATCTCCTCCGCCAGGTTATGAATACGCAGTATGGCAGGAGATCCTTTTACCACATACAACGTCTGACCCGCCAGATCTATCTGGCTGCGTATAGCCACAGAATCTTCGTCGTTGAGCTTGCGTTGCACAAGTATTTGTTTGGTCTGCGCCAGAGGGACAGTGAAGAGCAGAGAGTCTTTCCAATCACTGGTCAGTGGAATACCGTATGCAATCACATCAAACTCTCCGGAGTTCAATCCGTCTAAGCGTTTCTCAAAACTCATTTCCGGAACCAGTTCGGCCGTCAGGCCTTTGTCCCGGGCAAATGCACGGAAAATATCGTGATAGAATCCCGCCAATGAATCTCCTTCCACGAAATAGCTGATGGAGTTGTACTCAGTGACTCCACGAATTGTCCCTTCCTGTACGATCTCCGGATAGTCACGTTCGACGACAGTCTCTTTCTGTTTTCGGGGCCAGAAAGTGACTACCAGAGCTGAAATCAATCCCAGAATCAGATATTTGATGTACGTGCTTTTGAGTTTCATAGGCAGATCAATCGTAGAAGTTCCAGGATATTCCCAGTTTCAACAGACGTTGATTGAGCGGATGATGAGGAACAAGGAAATATTTGTTGCTTCCCATACCCTGATTGGCATGATAGAGCATGGCAAAGAAACGGGTACGTTTGAGAAACAGATTGGCGTATATATTCACTACAGGATATCCACCTACTTTTACTTTTCTTTCACCGTCTGCCTGGAGATGGAATTGCTGGATAGCGGGCTGATAGTCCGGTGCATAATATTCGGAGAAGTATCGCACATCAGCACCCAACTGAAGACTCAGTACTTTCTTGGCCAGTTTGGTATCGAGATAGAGATTATGATAGAGAGACAGTTGCGGCAAAGGCAGTATATTATTGTCACTGGATTGTTGCCAGGTCACCTCATTATCGAGATGGAATGCCCCCAACTTAAAATTCTGACTAAAGGTAGCGCGCATCACCTGAATATTACTTCCGTGCTGTGCCGGTAGAGCCTCCTGATCGAAATAGGTATAATTCTTAATATTTTCGACACCCACTTTTAGATTTGTCCTCCATCGGGCTATATTCAACTCTCCTTCTACACGACTGCGGAATTCTTTATCGAAATCATTATCCCAATAGAAGTGATTGGAATGGTAATGGCGCATATAGAACGAAGGCAGCAGGTTGGTTACAGAAGCCCTCGCATATAAGTTTACAGTGTCATTGAACAGGCGGAAGTTCAGATCCATATCCCCTTGTGCCTTGAACTGCCCCAGAGCTTTGCCCAGCATTCCTATTTCGCCGGTAGCGTTGTAATTGATGAAACGTCCTTTTCTGCGGGAGAGTTCTGCCCCTGCATATACCTCCTGTTCCACATACCGGTCTATAGACACAGAGTCGCGGTTCATTAGTTCATACTGACTCCCTTTGTGAGTCACGTAAGCCAGTAATCCCGCCTGCGCATATTTGTTGAATCCTTCCAACAACGAAATACCAAACGTATTGGTCGTACTTATGTAGACGGTAGAATCCCTGCTTGCCTGCTCCCCTGTATAGATATAAGTATCCTTGTAGTAGCCCTCCGGTTCGCCTCTCGAACGGAAATTGTGCCGTGCCCGTTCCACTTTGATTGTGTGTATAAAAGCAGTGACAGGCACAAACTCTTCTATCCAGGTCGGTATCGTGTCGTTTTCATTTTCCGGTGCTTTTTTGGTCTCCCGATGGAATCCCAGATTATAGCGCTGAGTCAGATAGACATAGAAATTGTGATTACGGTTCCACGTATTATCCAGCATCGTAGGGATATTCTGTGTTTCGTATTCACGCTTCCCTTCTGCCATCTCTTCCGGATTGGTGATATACCTGTCATCTTCAATTCCCCCGTTCTCGGCCATTTTCATGGAGAAATTCTTATAGATAGCATGTGCCTGATATTTCTCTCCGATGTAACTGGCAAATAATCCAGCTTTAAAAAAGGCAGTCTGTTGGCTGTTGTAATATCCACGTCCATACAGATAATCTATATCAAAACCGAAAGCAAATGCTTTGTTTACATTGACCGAAAAATAGGACTTGAAGCGTTCTTCTCCATTGATCTTATTACCTGCTTTATAGTAGGTAAGATTGGTATAAGGTACATTACTGTTTGTAAAGTTAAAATCTTCCGGATCCTGGATAAAAAATCCCCGGAAGGGTTCGAGAAAAAGAGTAGAACTCGGTCCCGGTCGTTCGAAGAATATACGGGACTGGCGCGGAGCACCCAGATTACCCAGGTAATTGTAGTGTCCTTTGATTCCCTCTACGAGGTTGGTATTCTGAAAATAGGTAAAAGCCGTATCCGCAGGTATAATTGTGCGATCACCCAATTTCTCCTTGATACGCCATTGATAGAGGGTAGGAGGCAGACCAATGATCTCCGTATGCAGACTATCCGGATTCTCCGGGATCATGCTTGGATCTATCTGATTGCCGAATTGATCGTATTGGGTGATTTGCTGTGCCCTGACTGTCATTTGCCCAATGACAAGAAAGAGCAGATATGTAATTAGGATTCGTCTCATAAATTGAGGCAAATATACAACAAAAAATAATTCCCCGACCGAAATCTGTAGCTGTTTGTATTTATTAAGGTTATGGAAATGGTAGATTTATGAATCGGCTCAACGATTGAAACAGATATATCAGTAAACCCGGTCGGACTGATACTTATCAGCCGACACTACGCAGTTGACTGGAATACATAATCAATTGACTCTCCGTATCAGTTCCATTCCTTTCCGGATAGCCTCTTCATTCATAGGTATCAGGTGATGATGACGCTCGGGGAGAGTCTTTCGCAACGCTTTTATCACACTTTCCAGAGAGACCATAGGACGTAGTTTCAATAATCCGCCCAGCACGATCATATTAAATGCTTTTGCATTGTGCATTTCATTGGCCGCATCCATCGCATCTATACGATACACTTCAATATCGGTACGAGTGGGAGGATTAATAATTCCATACCCGTCATAGATGAGAATACCACCCGGTTTCACCTTACTTTCAAACTTTTCGAGAGAAGGCTGATTGAGGATGATCGCAGTGTCGTATTTGCTGAGGATAGGGGAAGATATACGCTCGTCACTGACAATGACAGTAACATTGGCCGTACCTCCGCGTTGCTCCGGCCCATAAGCCGGCATCCAGGTGACCTCTTTGTCTTCCATCAGTCCGGAATAAGCCAGTATCTTTCCCATAGACAGCACACCCTGTCCGCCAAATCCTGCTATAATGATCTCTTCTTTCATACGTAATTTTTCTAAAGTCAGATGGATGAGATATCTTTCCTATCTCTATTGTTTCTCTCTTTTCTTTATAGGATGGTATCAGGGTTTATCTTTCAGATCTCCCAAAGGATAATAAGGAAACATATTCTCTTCCATCCATTTGTTGGATGCTGCCGGTGTCATTTTCCAACCCGAACTACAGGTCGATACAATTTCTACAAGATTCGATCCTTTGCCAGCCATGGAATTTTCAAATGCTTTCCGGATGGCTTTCTTTGCTTTCCGGATGGCAGGCACAGATTGTACAGACTGCCGCGTGACGTATGCAGTACCCTCGAGCATAGCAGCCATTTCCGTTATTTTCAGAGGATGACCGTGCAGTTCTGTCTCTCTTCCGTAAGGGCAGGTAGATGTTTTCATTCCCGGTAGGGTAGTAGGTGCCATCTGTCCGCCCGTCATTCCATAAATGGCGTTATTGATAAAGATGATGGTTATGTTTTCCCCACGATTGAGGGCATGGATGGTCTCTGCCGTACCGATGCAGGCCAGATCACCGTCTCCCTGATAGGTAAACACCAGGCGATCGGGCCAGAGACGTTTGATACCTGTGGCCACTGCAGGTGCCCGACCGTGGGCGGCCTCCTGCCAGTCTATATCCAGGTAATTGTACATGAAAACAGCACAACCTACCGGGGAGATCCCGATGGTCTTTTCTTCCATTCCCATTTCTTCAATGACCTCGGCAACAAGTTTATGTACTACTCCATGACTGCATCCCGGACAATAATGCATGGGAGTGTCGTTCATCAGGGCAGGACGCCTGGCAACCAGATTTTCCGGTCTGATTATTTCTTCTGTAGTCATATCTTTCCTTTCTTATCTGTTGGTAAACCGGATAAAAAACTCCATTACTTTGACAAAGAGGGATGCGGAACAAACATAGAAAAACACCGTCTTGTCATCGATGGCAAAGTATGTGATGATGGAAGCAAGTGTTCCAACAAGGAAGAGCATATTCAGTATGCCTCTTATTTTATCAGGGTTCATAAGCTTTGTTGCTTTAAAGGTTATGGTCAGAGTAATTTCTCCTGGATGGCGGCAACGATTTCGTCGGGGTCGGGAACGATACCACCCAGCCTTCCGAAATGTTCCACCTTCACTTTTCCGTTCACAGCCAGTCGGATATCTTCTACCATCTGTCCGGCATTCAGCTCAAGTGAAAGTATACCTTTTACTTTACTGCTGTATGCATCAATGGCTTTACTGGGGAAAGGCCATAAAGTAATGGGCCTCAATATCCCTACACGAATGCCTGCCTCACGGGCAGTCTCCATCGCCTTCTGTCCGATACGCGCCATGGAACCGAATGCTACGATCAGATAATCCGCATCCTCGCAGTTTACCTCTTCGTAACGCACTTCATTGGCCTCAATCTCTTTGTATTTGGCCTGGAAGCGCAGGTTGTTGATCTCCATGGCATCCGGCTGTAATTCCAGGGAAGTGATGATATTGGGTTTGCGGTCGCGTGTCTTTCCGGTAGTTGCCCAGGGACACTGTGCGATCACTTCTTCCTCGGTACGACGTGGTTTTTGTGGAGCGAGAACAACCTTTTCCATCATCTGGCCTACGACTCCGTCTGCCAGCATCATCACCGGATTGCGGTATTTGAAAGCCAGTTCGAAAGAGAGCCCGACAAAATCTGCCATCTCCTGCACAGAGGCCGGTGCC
>DALZBD010000219.1:0-6741 GCA_031977515.1 Bacteroides sp.
CAAACGATGTAGAGACGCATATTTGCGTCTCATAATATTATTTTCCTTTGTTTTTTATTCTTCATCCTCATCCGTATAGTCAACGGAAAGTAGTTGTTGGCTCTCTTCATTCGGGAGTTTCTCTACCTGACGCAACCTGCGTTCGATGGCACGGGTGCGTCTGCCCATTACTTCTTCCAGCTGATCTCCGGCGGTCTGCAAGTTCTTTTGTACCTTCTCCAATAGGCCTCCGAATTTGCCGAATTCGGTTTTCACTGCTCCCAGCACTTTCCATACTTCACCTGTGCGTTTTTGTATGGCAAGGGTACGGAAGCCCATTTGCAGACTGTTCAGAATAGCCCCCAGGGTAGTAGGTCCGGTGACAACAATCTTATAGTCTTTCTGTAATGCTTCTATCAGTGTCGTGCGCCGGATGACTTCCGCATACATGCTTTCGAACGGAAGGAACAGGATCGCAAATTCTGTGGTAAATGGAGGATCCACGTATTTGGTATGGATATCACGAGCCATTTTGCGGATAGTCGTTTCGAGTTGACGTCCTGATATCTCCATCTGAGCAGCGTCACCTGCTTCGAAAGCGTCGTAGTATTGCTCATATACATCTTTGGGGAATTTGGCATCGATCGGAAGGTATACAATGCTTCCTTCATCGTCTTTTCCCGGGAGGCGTATGGCAAATTCAACAAACTCCGTACCGCTTTTCTTGGTCTTTACATTGGCTTCGTATTGCTCGGGGCTAAGGATCTGTTCGAGCAGGGCAGCCAGTTGTACTTCACCAAAAGTACCACGCATTTTTACGTTGCTCAATACTTTTTTCAATCCACCTACATCCTGTGCCAGAGACTTCATCTCTCCCAATCCCTTCTGTACACTTTCCAGGTGAGTGCGTACCAGGTCGAAAGACTGGCTGATGCGTTCGTTCAGTGTTTTTTGCAGTTTCTCTTCCACCATCAGCCGTATATCATCCAGTTTCTTTTCCGTAGAACCGACCAGAAGTTCCTGCTGGCGAACGAGCATATCAAACTTTTGTTTCTGCATTTCTCCGTTAGTCAGCATATTCTTGTGTAGCGTATCCTGAATTTCCATACGCAGTTCACGGATGCTCCGGTTGAGCTCTTCCCGGTTTTCCTTCATCTGCTGGCGTACTATCTGTTCCACTTGCTGCGATATATTGTGAGACTTGTTACGCGTTAGCAACAGGATCACAACTACGGTCAGTAGCACAGAATTAAGTAAAAGGATATAGATCATTTGAGTCGTGTTTGTAAAAGTGAGGGAAATGTGGGTTAGCAGGTCAGTATTTCATTGCCATGCTCAGTGATAAGGATTGTATGTTCCCATTGAGCCGATGGCAAGTGATCGTCAGTCAGCACTGTCCATCCGTCCGCTTCATCCGTATATACATCGTAGCTGCCTATATTTATCATGGGTTCGATGGTAAAAGTCATACCCGGTACCAGCAATATACCTGTGTTTCTTTTGCCGAAATGTTCCACATCCGGTGCTTCATGAAATTTCAGTCCCACTCCGTGTCCGCATAGGTCACGTACCACACCATAATTGTGTTTTTCGGCGTGTTCCTGTATGGCAGCTCCTATATCTCCCAGTCGTGCCCACGGCTGAGCGGTTTCTATGCCGATCTGCAGGCATTCTCTGGCCACTCTGACCAGTTTCTTTACCTCGGGAGCGACATCGCCGATCAGGAACATACGTGAGGCATCCGAATAATACCTATTGTAGATGGTAGACACATCTATATTCACAATGTCTCCATTGCGGAGAAACTCCTGCGGATCGGGAATACCGTGACATACCACTTCATTGATGCTGGTGCAGATGCTGTTGGGAAAACCCTCATAATGTAGCGGAGCAGGCAATGCTCCGTGTGAAATGGTGAATTCGTAGGCCAACCGGTCCAATTCCATCGTAGAGATTCCTTCACGTATGTGTTCGCTCAGATAGTCCAGAAGTTGTGTATTGATCTTTCCACTTTCGCGGATGCCTTCGATCTGTTCCGCGGTACGGAGGATATTTCGTGGTGGCAGGATGTATCCCTGCGATTTGAAGTGCTGTATTTTCTCCTCTATATGATCCGGATAGGAGGGTGGAGTGAACCGTCTTTTTAATTTGCTTATCATTATTTATAATGTATCTGGGTGTTATCAGAGACAAAAATAAGCAATAAAAGCCAAGAGCGGGGAGAAGAGATGATTTTTCTCTGTATGAGATGCAACCTTTGTCTGTCGGCAGGTACAAAAGAGTATTTATCTGCGTATTCCGGTCGGAATATCTTTCTTTTGTTCAGGTAAGTGAGGGCGTATCAAAAATTAGTATGAAACCTTTTGACTTCGTCGACCGTTGGTTCAGGGATATAAATGTACTTTTGATACACCCTCAGAGTAGAGAGGTATAATATAACAAAGGTGAAAAATGAGATGATTTTTGTGAAGACAGACCGGGAAAATCTTATATTTGCCCCGTCAAATCACTAAAATGAAGTAAGATGAAAACTATGAAATTGCTGAAGATAATGTTCTTATTGGCTATGATAGCTGGCTTTACTGCTTGTGAAAAGAATTATTATTCAGAGATTGAGAACACAAATCAGAAGTTGTGTGCCAGTACTTGGACGAGAAAGTATGAGATAGAAGGAACTACCGATGTATACAGACACTCTCTGAAATTCAATACGGATGGTACCGGATCAGAGGTCACAAGTATTACCACTCATGGTTCGTCTCATACCACTACATACGCCATTTCCTGGAAATGGTTGGACAGTAACCGTGAAGGATTGTATATAAGTCGCGTGGCTGGTGATACCTATGAAATACACAATGTATGGATACGCGCCAATTATCTTTCGGGAGAATATGACGGAGAACAGGTGACTTTTAAAAGTGAATAATAGAATCATATAGAAGGTATAGATATACAATGAAATCTCCCTGCTCGCAATGCCGGTCAGGGAGATTTTTGTATTTGAAAGCCATCATCCCCTTTTTATACAATAATTTCCGGCTACTTATATATGTTTTTCTATGGGAATGTGACTCTCCTGAAAATAGATGATTGAGTCCAGTCACTTTTTCTGTGTAGGATATTAATTGTCAAATATTATTGAATATTGAGAAATGAGCATTTTTTCTCAGTATACGTATAACTCTCTTTGTGCTTCTTTTCTAATTATTTGATTATTAGATGATTATTTAATCTTATTTTTCTGCCTGTAGAAAGTTAACTTTCTGCAAATTTAAAGTTAACTTTCAGCAGATATAAAGTTAACTTTCAGCAGGTGGAAAGTTAACTTTCTCCAAAGAGGCTGAATAAGCATTCGGAATAAGATTCAAAATGTCCTAAAAAATTATTATAGAAAGATCGAACAAACGATTGCACAAAAGTGTTTTGTTTATATAGACTTCTTCTCACTTGTAACCTTGTGAATGTATGGAAAAAGGATCAACCACATTAAACTCTTACAATGTATTGCATTTGTTTTCAGATCGGATGTATGCGTTGAGATTGTTATTGAGAAAATATCTGCTCTGCTCACTCTGAGTGGTTGGTATACAGATTATTATATAAAGGTTGTATCTTTTAATAGCAATATAGATCAGCTTTTTCCTCTTTTCTTTTTTGCATCTTGATATTTCTTTCTACTTTTGCGACTGACTACTGTGTCAGACATACTTGTATGAGTACGTCTGATCTCTTTTCATTGTAAGAAGTCTGTTACACAAAATAATTGATTATGAGTTTGTTGAAAATAGGACTTGATGTTGGATCCACAACAGCCAAAGCAGTTGTCATGGATCATGAGGGTCAACTTATTTTTTCCAGATATATACGACATCATGCCGATGTCTCTTCTGTCCTGATATCCCTGCTTCATGAAATATCCGAATACACCGGCGCCTCTCCGGTAGCATTGACCATGACCGGATCGGTAGGACTGGGCATTGCAGAGAAGTATTCTCTGGCTTTTGTACAAGAGGTGGTAGCCGCTACACGTTGGGTAGAAACGCTTTATCCACACGTATCTACCCTGATCGATATTGGTGGGGAAGATGCCAAGATCGTGTATTTCCGGGAGGGAGGCGCTTCCGAACTGCGTATGAATGGCAACTGTGCCGGTGGTACAGGAGCTTTTATCGATCAGATGGCTCTGTTGCTGGGCATCTCGGTAGAAGAGATGGATGCCTATGCTTGCAACTCTTCCCGGGTATATCCTATTGCTTCCCGGTGCGGTGTTTTCTCAAAGACAGATGTGCAGAATCTCATCAGTAAGAATGTAGACAAAGCAGACATTGTAGCGTCTGTATTTCGTGCGGTAGCCGTACAGACCATCACTACCTTGTCACACGGATGTGATGTAAAGCCGTCTGTATTGTTGTGTGGCGGACCGTTGAGTTTTATTCCGGGTCTTAGAAAGGCTTTTATGGATTATCTGCAATTGCCTGCCACCGATTTTGTGGTTCCCGAACATTCGCATCTGATCCCTGCCTGGGGAGCAGCCTTATGTGGCGGGGAAGATCAGAAGATCACCATCACCCACTTAATAACGTTGTTGGAAAGTGATACCCATCGGGCTACAACAAAAGCAGCAGGCAGGCTGGAGCCTATTTTTGGTTCAGAAGAAGAATACCGGCAATGGAAACAACAGAAAGAGAATTTTTGTATCGACAGAGCCGGATTGTCTGCACACAAGGGGCCGGCTTATCTGGGCATTGATTCCGGATCTACCACCACTAAGATCGTAGTGATTGATGAACAGGAGCGTTTGTTGTATTCCTGGTATCATTCCAACAACGGCGATCCGGTACAGGCTGTGAAAGACGGACTACAAAAGTTGCAGGAAGAATCTCAGGCTGCCGGTATCTCTCTTGAATTGTATGGAGGCTGCTCTACCGGATATGGAGAAGATCTGATCAAAGCTGCTTTCCGGCTGGATACCGGTGTGATCGAGACGATGGCTCATTATATGGCGGCACGTCACATCCGTCCCGATGTCTCTTTTATTCTGGATATCGGAGGGCAGGACATGAAGGCGATCTTTACCGATCATGGATTGCTTTCCAGAATGGAGATCAATGAAGCCTGTTCGTCGGGGTGCGGTTCCTTTATCGAAACTTTTGCCCGTACGCTGGGATATGAAGTGACGGATTTTGCACGATTGGCCTGTACGGCATCCGAACCCTGTGACCTGGGTACGCGATGCACGGTATTTATGAATTCAAAAGTAAAGCAGGTGCTCAGGGAAGGTGCTTCTGTCGGAGACATCGCAGCCGGATTGTCTTATTCCGTAGTAAAGAATTGCCTGTATAAAGTCCTGAAACTCAAAGATACTTCGGAAATGGGAGACACCATTGTGGTACAGGGTGGAACGTTGCGCAACGACTCCATTGTACGTGCTTTGGAACTACTTACCGGGAAAACGGTGTACAGGAGTGATCTTCCCGAGTTGATGGGTGCGTACGGATGTGCCTTGTATGCCAAAACGATGCAAGGCCGGAAGACGACTGTTGCCGAATTGCTGGAACGTACTTCCTGTGAGATCCGTACCGTTCGTTGCCGGGGGTGTGAAAACCGTTGTTTCGTGCAGAGCTACCGTTTTTCTCCGGAGAATGTCTACTACGCTGGTAATAAATGTGAGAAAGTATTCTCTAATCAGGGCAACAAAGTATCCGGAGGGTACAATGTCTATACGGATAAATACAAACTGCTTTTCGAACGACCTGTAACCACGGAGAACAGCTTTACTGTGGGTATTCCCCGTTGCCTGCATATGTATGAAGAATATCCTTTCTGGCATGCACTGTTCGAAGCCTGCGGTATCCGGGTGGTACTTTCCGAACGCTCTACTTTTCTTTTGTATGAGGCCGGGGTGCATTCGGTGATGTCGGACAATATCTGTTTTCCGGCCAAACTGGTTCACAGTCATATTTATGATTTGATAGCCAAACGGGTAGATCGTATCTTCTTCCCGTATGTGATCTACGAAAAGAAAGAGGGAAAAGGCAGCATAGACAGCTTCAATTGCCCGATAGTGAGTGGCTATTCCGATGTGATCAAAAGTGCTGTTACACCTGATATGCCGGTAGATGCCCCGGTGATCACTTTCAAAGATAAGAAATTGCTCATACGTCAGTGTAAGGAATATCTCTCCACGCTGCCGATAGAGCCCGGTTTGATCCGTTCTGCTATTTCCACGGCATTGAAAGCCCAGGAAGACTATGAACAACAGTTGTTGGAACTCAATCAGCAATATTATCAGAAGGCTTGTCGGCAGGGAACCACAGTGGTGCTTCTGGCGGGTCGGCCTTATCATACGGATCCGCTGATCCAGCACAAACTGGCGGATATGATTGCCGCCATGGGAGTGACTGTACTCACCGAAGACATTGCGCGTAAGGAAGAATCACCGGGAAAAGAAGAGAGCCATTTTATTTCACGTTGGGCGTACGCCGGGCGTATCATGCAGGCCGCATACTGGGCTATTCGTCAGACACAGGAGGTACATTATATGCAAATGACCTCATTCGGTTGTGGTCCGGATGCCTTTCTTCTGGACGAAGCAGGAGCGCTGCTTCGTCGGCACGGAAAGGCATTTACATTGCTGAAGATCGATGATGTCAACAATATCGGTTCACTCAAACTCCGGGTACGTTCTGTGATAGAAAGCCTGATATTCAACCGGAAAGACAAACAGGAGATACTTCCTTTTGCGACAACAGCAAGCTA
>DALZBD010000220.1:0-6713 GCA_031977515.1 Bacteroides sp.
GTCCCGGATTGGCATCACAGATAGCCTTTGCCGAGACTTTATAGACAGTGGTCAGCTTGTACAGAGTCTCTCCTGCCTGAATGGTATGGAAAGTCTCTCCACCCTGTTTCTGAGCCTGAGTCTGTGGGATACGCAATGCCTGTCCGGCATATATCTTTTCCTGGCTGCCCGGATTGAGGCGGATGATCTCTGTCTGGTCCACTCCGTACATGCTGGAGATGGAATAAAGGCTTTGTCCTTTCTCGACGGTATGTAGAAAATAGGAAGGGTTCTCCTGTGCCAGCGAAACAGTACATGTAAAAAATGCAGTGGCTATCAGGAGAAATATGTATCGAATAAATTTCATCAATGTTGCTTTAATTTGTTTTTTTATTTCCGGATTGCACGCACAAAGGTACAAATAATGTCATACATTACCAGCATTCTGTAGAAAAGAAAATAACATTCTGTTTTTTTAGAAGAGTTTAGCTTTCAAGGGTAAAGATAGAGTTGTCAGCTACTTAAATTTGTTAAATCGAACTCAGGCAACACTCTGTTAAGACTACTTTTATGAAGTATAAGAAACTGTTTGGATTTTGCTCATTCCTTTGTTATATGAAACACAGTGTTATGCTGAGACGCAAAGTATTGCGTCTCTACAAGTGTATTATTTTCGAAGACAAGTGTATTATCTTCCAAAGAAAACACAAACGGTGTAGAGACGCAATACCTTGCGTCTCAGCATAACATTGTGTCTCAGCATAACATTGTGTCTCGGCATAACATTGTGTCTCGGCATAACATTGCGTCTCAGCATAACCTTGTGTCTCGGCATAACATTGCGTCTCAGCATAACACTGTGTCTCGGCATAACCCTGTGTCTCATAAACAAAAAGAAGACAGAAGAAAGAACGAAAAAGTCTATAATAAATCATTTGTGGAAAACCAAACAGTTTCTAAGCAGGCTGTGCAATAGATGGATTGTCTGTATGCGGAAAAAGATATATTTAGTAATGAATTTTGTGGAAATTTAAAGCAGCTTCCTGCCTTTATTTCAGCCGGAAACACTAATTTTGCAGGTCCTACGCCAGCGTCGTCCGGCCGGTAGGATGGCCTTTACCTGCGAGTCAACTTCTCAGGTGTGAGAAAGAGAACTTTTCTGTGTATATGGCCAATACTGAATGAATCGATTATTGAAAGGAAAAGATGATAAAGGAAACAGAATATATAAATGTATACGGAGCACGTGTACACAATCTGAAAGATATTGATACGGAAATCCCCCGCAACAGTCTCACGGTAATCACCGGGCTGAGTGGCAGCGGAAAATCTTCGCTGGCTTTTGATACGATCTTCGCTGAGGGGCAGCGTCGCTATATAGAGACTTTCTCTGCGTATGCGCGGAATTTTCTGGGCAACCTCGAACGTCCGGATGTGGACAAGATCACGGGATTGAGCCCGGTGATCTCGATCGAACAGAAGACTACCAACAAAAATCCCCGTTCCACCGTAGGAACCACAACGGAGGTATATGACTACCTGCGTCTGCTGTATGCCCGTGCCGGAGATGCCTATTCCTATGCATCCGGGGAGAAGATGGTAAAGTATACCGAAGAGCAGATCGTAGACCTGATCCGTACAGACTATCGGGGAAAGAAGATCTATCTGCTTGCACCGGTGGTACGTACCCGTAAGGGACATTACAAAGAGTTGTTTGAGCAACTTCGCCGGAAGGGCTATTTGAATGTACGGGTCGATGGTGAATTGCGCGAACTGGTGCACGGAATGAAACTCGATCGTTACAAAAATCACGATATCGAGGTGGTGGTCGACAAAATGGAGGTGGTGGACAAAGAGAGCCAGCGACTGAAACAGAGTGTGGCTACAGCCATGCGACAGGGAGACGGCTTGTTGATGATCCTCGATGCTCAGACAGAGAGTATACGTCATTACAGCAAACGCCTCATGTGTCCGGTCACGGGTATTTCGTACCGCGAACCTGCTCCGCATAATTTCTCGTTCAACTCTCCCCAGGGAGCCTGTCCACGCTGCAAAGGACTGGGATTTGTGAATCAGATCGATGTGGACAAGGTGATACCCAACAGAAAACTTTCTGTATATGAAGGAGCAATTGCCCCTCTGGGTAAGTATAAAAACTCAATGATCTTCTGGCAGATCGGTGCGCTGTTGGAGAAATACGATGCTACGTTGAAAACCCCGGTCAGTAAACTTCCCGATGATGCCATAGACGAGATGCTGTACGGCTCGGACGAACGTATCCGCATCAAGAGTTCCCTGATCGGTACTTCCTCCGATTACTTCACTGCTTTTGACGGAGTAGTCAAGTACATTCAGATGATGCAGGAGAAGGATGTGTCGGCTACCGCACAGAAATGGGCAGAACAGTTTGCCCGCACGACTACCTGTCCGGAATGTAAAGGAGCCAGATTGAATAAAGAAGCACTGCACTATCGCATTCACGATAAGAATATCTTTGAACTTTCAAGTATGGATATTTCCGAGCTTTACGACTGGCTCATGCAGGTAGACCCCTACCTTTCCGGTAAGCAACAACAGATCGCTACGGAGATATTGAAAGAGATACGTACACGTCTGAAATTTCTGCTGGATGTGGGGTTGGACTATCTTTCACTGAATCGCGGGTCGGCTTCGCTTTCGGGTGGAGAGAGTCAGCGTATCCGGTTGGCTACGCAGATCGGTTCACAGCTGGTGAATGTGCTTTATATCCTTGATGAACCGAGTATCGGATTGCATCAACGTGACAACCTGCGACTGATCAATTCTCTGAAGGAGCTGCGCGACCTGGGCAACTCTGTGGTAGTCGTGGAGCATGACAAGGACATGATGCTGGCTTCGGATTATGTCATTGATATGGGACCGAAGGCGGGTCGACTGGGAGGAGAGGTCGTGTTTGAAGGAACTCCCCCCCAGATGCTACAGGCAGATACCCTGACATCGGCTTATTTGAATGGAAAGAAGAAGATAGAAGTTCCTGCCAAACGGCGGGAGGGAAATGGTAAATCGATCCGGCTGATCGGGGCCAAAGGAAACAACCTGAAGAATGTAACAGTAGATTTCCCTTTAGGCAAACTGATCTGTGTGACCGGAGTTTCGGGAAGCGGAAAATCTACCCTGATCAACGAGACCTTACAACCGATCCTTTCTCAGAAATTCTATCGTTCGCTTCAGGACCCGCTGGAGTATAAAGCAATCGAAGGATTGGAGCATATAGATAAGGTAGTGAATGTGGATCAGTCGCCTCTGGGACGTACTCCGCGTTCCAATCCGGCTACCTATACCGGGGTATTCTCGGATATACGAAACCTGTTTGTCAACCTGCCCGAGGCAAAAATACGTGGCTACAAGCCGGGACGTTTTTCTTTCAATGTGACAGGAGGTCGCTGTGAGACCTGTTCGGGCAATGGCTACAAAACCATCGAGATGAATTTCCTGCCTGATGTATATGTGCCTTGCGAGGTGTGTCACGGCAAACGATACAACCGGGAGACGCTGGAAGTACGTTTCAAAGGAAAATCCATTGCGGATGTATTGGATATGACGATCAACCGGGCAGTGGAGTTTTTTGAGAATGTGCCTCAGATCCTGCATAAGATCAAAGTGATACAGGATGTGGGATTGGGTTATATCAAGCTGGGACAGTCTTCCACTACGCTTTCCGGAGGAGAAAGCCAGCGTGTGAAACTGGCCACCGAACTCTCCAAACGGGATACGGGAAAAACGCTTTATATTCTTGACGAACCCACTACCGGGCTTCATTTTGAAGACATCCGGGTGCTGCTGGGAGTCCTGAACAGATTGGTAGATAAAGGAAATACAGTGATCGTGATCGAACATAACCTGGATGTGATCAAATGTGCCGATTACATCATAGATATGGGTCCCGAGGGTGGTAGAGGAGGAGGTGAACTCCTAAGCTACGGTACTCCGGAAAAGGTAGCGAAAAGCAAGAAGGGATATACACCGAAATTCCTGCGTGAAGAGTTGAAGTGATTCAATCCAAGTAGCTGACCGCTGTGTTGACTGCGTCGATCTTCGATTCTATTCATAAGTTATTATTGATATTCGCTCTTTCTTTTGTTTTCTTTTTGTATATGAAACACAGCGTTATGCTGAGACGCAAAGTATTGCGTCTCTACACCGTTTGTGTTTTCTTTTGGAGATTATACTTGTCTTCGAAAATGATACACTTGTAGAGACGCAATACTTTGCGTCTCATATAATAAAGGAACGCGCAAAATTGAAACGGGCTCTTAGATCTGTACATAATAAATAATCTTCTTGTGTCGAAAGGAAAAATAAATAAAACCAATGCTGTCCGCCTTCTTGAAAAGGCGGGCATTTCGTATCGTCTTATACCTTACGAGGTGGACGAAGCAGATCTGAGTGCGGTGCATGTGGCAGAATCTCTGGGAGAAGATGTAGGCCAGGTCTTTAAGACGCTGTTGCTGAAAGGCGATAAAAGCGGCTATTTTGTTTGTATCATTCCGGGAGACAAAGAGTTGGACCTGAAATTGGCGGCACGTGTTTCCGGAAATAAAAACTGTGCCATGATACCGATGAAAGATCTGTTGCCGGTGACCGGATATATCCGGGGAGCCTGTTCTCCTTTGGGTATGAAAAAGCAATTTCCCACCTATATTCACGACAGTTGCCTGACGTATCCGCATATTTATGTAAGTGCAGGCGTGCGTGGCCTTCAGATAGAGGTTGCTCCCAATGAATTAATTGGACTTGTGAAAGCAGAAGTTTGTATGTTATTCAATACATAATTTCATTAATTTGTATATATTTGCATTCACAATAAAATCGATTCATTAATCTAAATTAAAAACTTATGTTTGAAGGACAGCCTAAAGGTTTATACGCTTTAGCACTAGCCAACACAGGTGAGCGATTTGGGTACTACACCATGCTTGCTATCTTTACACTGTTTTTACAAGCGAAATTCGGCTTCACGGCAGCTACTACTTCTACTATCTTTGGTAGTTTTCTCGCTTTTGTTTATTTCATGCCGCTTATTGGTGGTTTCCTCGCCGATAAGATCGGATATGGAAAGATGGTAACCAGTGGTATCATCGTTATGTTTTTCGGATATCTGTTGCTGGCCATCCCTACTTCTACAGATGCCGGTAAACCGTTGATGTTCGGAGCATTGTTCCTGATTGCTTGTGGTACCGGATTCTTTAAAGGAAATCTGCAGGTGCTTGTCGGAAACCTGTATGACTCGCCTCAGCTCAGTGGCAAACGTGATACGGCTTTCAGTCTTTTCTACATGGCAATCAATATCGGTGCGCTATATGCACCTACGGCTGCTACCAAGGTGACCAATTACGTGTTGGGAAAAGCAGGACTTCACTACAATTCTCAGATCCCTTCTCTGGCTCACCAGTATCTGAACGGTACGATTACCCCTGAAGGTAGCGAAACACTCACTGCTTTACAGGCTGTTCAGGGATTTGCCGGTGATACGGCTACTTTCTGTACCAGTTATATAGATAAGCTGTCAGAAGCTTATAACTACGGATTTGGAGTGGCCTGTATCTCCCTGATTCTTTCTATGATTATCTATGTAGTGTTCCGTCCGACCTTCAAACATGCTGATTATAATTCCAAGCAGGCGAAAGCTGCCAATGCAGGTGGCGTTGAACTTTCTAAGGAAGAGACCCGTGAACGTATTGTAGCTCTTCTGCTTGTATTTGCTGTAGTGATCTTCTTCTGGATGGCTTTCCATCAGAATGGGTTGACCATGACCTTCTTTGCCCGTGACTATACGGCACAGTCGGCAACCGGATTGGATCGCATCGGATTTGATGTGGTGAATCTGACCTTCCTATTGATCGCCGTATACGGTGCGTTCTCCATCTTCCAGTCCAAAGCTGCTAAAACGAAGACTATATCTGCAGTGGTTGTATTGGCATCTATTGGTTTCCTTTTGTGGAATTATTCCGCGATGGATCCACGGATGGATATTCTTCCACAGATTTTCCAGCAATTTAATCCGTTCTTTGTGGTTGCCCTGACTCCGGTTTCTCTGGCTGTCTTCGGCTACCTGGCCCGGAAGAAGAAAGAACCATCAGCGCCTCGTAAGATCGGTATCGGTATGGTGATCGCAGCACTGGGTTTCCTTGTACTGGCTGTTGGTTCATTGGGGCTGCCCACTCCTTCACAGGTAGAAGCCAATGGTATTGATCCCAATTTGCTGGTATCTCCCAATTGGTTGATCTCCACGTATCTGGTACTGACATTTGCAGAATTGCTTCTTTCTCCTATGGGTATATCATTCGTTTCGAAAGTGGCTCCTCCCAAATACAAAGGTGCTATGATGGGATGTTGGTTTGCTGCTACTGCCATTGGTAACTACCTGGTAGCTGTGATCGGATATCTCTGGGGAGATATGCAGTTGTGGATGGTATGGAGCGTATTGATTGTCTGCTGTCTGCTGTCTGCCGTATTTATCTTCTCTATCATGAAGAAGTTGGAAAAAGTAGCTAATTAAGAAAGAACTTATATACAATATAGATAGAAAGGATGGTCTGTTGGAGGCCATCCTTTTTTCATGGTATATAACCTGTTTTGGGTTCATAGGGAGGAATCTGTAACGAGGCAGGTGTAAGGGTGAAGGGTGGGAGATGCTGGATGGGAGACGCAAGGTATTGCGTCTCTACAAGTAAATCAATTGCATGTATGGATCC
>DALZBD010000221.1:0-6683 GCA_031977515.1 Bacteroides sp.
CAGGACGTGTAGATTTTACGCGTACGGTAGCACTGACAGGTTCAGAGGTGAAAAAAACAGGTTATTGCAAACTGAAAACAGGAGCCTTGCTCACTGGAGTATTCAGTGGGAATGTAAATAAAGAAATAGACCTTCGTTACATCAGCGGAAATGTGCTTACCGGTAAGAAAGTCTCTCCGAATGGTTTTCTGGGAGCTTTTGACAATCAGCTTACCGTGATACCTGAAGGAGACGACGTACATGAAATGCTGGGCTGGATCATGCCTCGTTTTGATCAGTTCAGTGTCAACCGTTCGTATTTCAGCTGGCTCATGGGTAAGAAGGAGTACGAACTTGATGCCCGTATCAAAGGTGGCGAACGACACATGATCATGTCTCACGAATACGACCGGGTATTACCAATGGATATCATGCCGGAGTATCTGATCAAAGCGATCCTTGCTGGAGATATCGATCGTATGGAACAGCTGGGTATTTACGAAGTAGCTCCGGAAGACTTTGCTCTGTGTGAGTTTGTATGTTCTTCCAAGATGGAACTACAGCGTATTGTGCGTGAAGGGTTGGACAACCTGCGTGCCGAAATGAGTTAATAATGTAAACGAATATAATAAATGAAAGCGTTAAGAAAATTTCTCGACAAGATAAAACCGAACTTTGAAGAGGGCGGAAAGCTTCAGGCATTTCGTTCCGTTTTCGATGGGTTTGAGACTTTTCTGTTCGTACCCAACGAAACTTCAAAGACAGGAACTCACATTCACGACTCCATTGATAGCAAACGTATCATGTCGATCGTTGTGATCGCTCTGGTTCCGGCACTGTTGTTCGGAATGTACAATTTAGGTTATCAGCACTACGCGTATACCGGTACAGAAGGTACTTTTATACAGATGTTCCTGTATGGATTGCTGGCTACCCTTCCCAAGATCGTTGTTTCCTATGGTGTAGGTTTGGGCATTGAGTTTATCGTAGCTCAGTGGAAAAACGAAGAGATCCACGAAGGATTCCTCGTATCGGGTATCCTGATCCCGATGATCGTGCCGGTAGACTGTCCGTTGTGGATACTCGCTGTTGCTACTGCCTTCTCTGTGATCTTTGCCAAAGAGGTATTCGGAGGTACAGGTATGAATGTATTCAATGTAGCCCTGGTGGCCCGTGCATTTCTGTTCTTTGCCTATCCGACCAAGATGTCAGGAGATACTGTGTGGGTGTCAGGTGATAGCATTTTCGGACTCGGACAGAATGTAGATGGACTTACTGCTGCTACTGCACTGGGTGTTGCTTCTACCGCTCCGGATCCATCCGGCTATCCTGCGTTCTCGTGGGACATGGTTACGGGACTTATTCCCGGATCTATCGGTGAGACCAGTGTCATTGCTATTCTGCTGGGAGCTGCCCTGTTGATCTATACTGGCGTGGCCAGCTGGAAGGTAATGTTTTCCGTATTTGTCGGAGGTGCATTCATGGGTTGGGTATTCAATGCGATTGGTCCGGACACAGCGATGGCTCACATGCCCTGGTACGAACATCTGGTATTGGGTGGTTTCTGCTTCGGTGCTGTGTTTATGGCTACCGATCCGGTGACAGCTGCCCGCACAGAGACAGGTAAATATATCTATGGATTGCTGATCGGTATGATGGCGATTGTCATTCGTGTCCTGAACCCCGGTTATCCGGAAGGAATGATGTTGGCTATCCTGCTGATGAACATCTTCGCACCGTTGATCGATTATTATGTAGTACAAAGCAACATCAATAAACGTCTGAAGCGTGCTGTTAAGTCTAACAATTTTAAACCGAATGTAAAATGAATACTAATAGTAATTCCTATACTGTCATTTATGCTTCGGTAATGGTGATTATCGTTGCTTTTGTCCTCGCTTTTGTTTCTGCTTCCTTACAGGAAAAACAGACACAGAATGTGGAACTGGACAAAATGAAGCAGATCCTGAGTGCGTTGAATGTCGATACCAAAGGACAGGATGCACAGGCTCTGTATCAAAACTATGTGAAGAAAGACATGATCGTGAACGCTGCAGGAGAGACTGTAGCCGAACAGGGAGGTTTCGGTCTTCTTATGAAAGCTGAGTTTGCCAAAGATGACGCTGAAGCACAATTACCTGTATATGTTGCTGAGGTAGAGGGTCAGACCAAATATATATTGCCTCTGTATGGACAAGGTCTTTGGGGTGCTATCTGGGGATACATTGCCCTGAATGAAGACAAGAGCACTGTATATGGTGTGTTCTTCTCTCACGAAGGAGAAACTCCGGGACTCGGAGCGGAAATTGCTTTGCCTAAATTTCAGCAACCTTTCCTCGGAAAGAACATCCAGAAGGGTGGAAGACTGGTTTCTATCGCAGTTGTAAAACCGGGTAAGAGTGTAAACGACCAGGATTATGTAGACGGTATCTCCGGTGGTACGATCACTTCGGTAGCCGTGGAAGACATGCTGCGTAACTGCCTGTTCAAATACAATAATTTTTTAACTAAATAAGAAGGAGGAAGTAGAATATGAGTCAACTGTTTTCTAAAAAGAATAAAGAGGTATTCTTTGCTCCTTTGAGTCTGGACAATCCGGTAACTGTACAGGTACTGGGTATCTGTTCCGCCCTTGCGGTGACAGCCAAGCTGGAACCGGCTATTGTGATGGGACTCTCGGTAACTGTGATCGTGGCGTTTGCCAACGTGATCATCTCGATGTTGCGTAAGACGATCCCCAACCGTATCCGTATCATCGTGCAGCTGGTAGTTGTTGCTGCGCTGGTGACTATCGTAAGTGAAATACTGAAAGCATTTGCATACGATGTAAGTGTTCAGCTTTCGGTATATGTGGGGCTGATCATTACCAACTGTATCCTGATGGGACGTCTCGAGGCATTTGCCATGAGCAATGGACCCTGGGAGTCTCTTCTGGATGGTGTGGGTAATGGTCTGGGATATGCGAAGATCCTGGTGATTGTGGCTTTCTTCCGTGAATTGCTGGGCTCAGGTGCATTGTTTGGTTTCCAGATCATTCCGGAAGCTGTATATGAGTTTGGATACATCAACAACGGTCTGATGGTAATGCCTCCGATGGCACTGATCATCTGCGCCTGCATCATCTGGTACGAACGTAGTAAACACAAAGAATTACAGGAAAAAAATTAAGTAAGAAGTTACGGACAGAGAAGAGGGTAACCGTAGCGGTAAAACGCAGACCTTACCGGATTTTCTGATCCAAATACCATAAAGATATGAATGAGTATTTAAGTTTATTTGTAAAGTCGATCTTTGTCGATAATATGATCTTTGCTTACTTCCTGGGGATGTGTTCTTACCTGGCAGTATCAAAGAATGTAAAGACAGCTCTCGGTCTAGGTATCGCCGTAACTTTCGTATTGGTGGTGACCTTGCCTGTGAATTATCTGTTGGAAAACTATGTATTGAAAGCAGACGCGTTGGTAGAAGGCGTAGACCTCAGCTTCCTGAGTTTTATCCTTTTCATTGCGGTGATCGCTGGTATCGTGCAGCTGGTGGAGATGGTGGTAGAGCGTTTCAGTCCTTCGCTGTATTCTGCTCTGGGTATCTTCCTGCCGCTGATCGCTGTGAACTGTGCAATTATGGGAGGTTCTCTTTTCATGCAGCAGCGTCAGTTTATCAATATAGGAGAAGCGACAACGTATGCATTGGGATCCGGTATCGGTTGGATTCTGGCTATTGTGGGGCTGGCTGCTATCCGTGAAAAGATGGTTTACTCCAATGTTCCGGCTCCTCTGCGCGGATTGGGTATCACCTTTATCGTAGTAGGATTGATGGCGATGGCATTTATGTGTTTCTCAGGATTGAAGTTATAATTTAGTAAAAAGAATAAGAAAATGACATCTTTAATTATAACGAGCATCGCAGTATTCCTCTCTGTAATCTTGCTGTTGGTTGCTATCTTGCTCGTATCAAAGAATTATCTTTCTCCATCGGGTCAGGTCAAAGTGACTCTGAATGGAAAACAGGAACTTGAGACTTCTGTTGGTGGTACGATACTTGCTACACTGGCCGAGAACAACATCTTTCTTTCTTCTGCCTGTGGGGGTAAAGGATCATGTGCCCAGTGTCGTTGCCAGGTACCCGAAGGGGGAGGAGAGATCCTTCCTACCGAGAAGGTACACTTTTCACGCAAAGAGCAGGCTGCTCATTGGCGTCTGGGTTGCCAGGTGAAGGTGAAACAGGATATGAAAGTGGAAGTGGACGAGTCTGTACTTGGCGTGAAGAAATGGGAATGCGAAGTTATTTCCAACCGCAACGTGGCTACCTATATCAAAGAGTTTATAGTGAAACTGCCTGCAGGCGAGCACATGAACTTCCAGCCGGGTAGTTACGCACAGATCGATATCCCTGCTTTTGATCTTAGTTACAAAGATTTCGAAATCGAAAAGCAGTTCCACGAAGATTGGGATAAGTACAAAATGTGGGATCTCAGATGTAAGAATGAAGAGCCTACCATCCGTGCTTACTCGATGGCCAACTATCCTGCCGAAGGAGACGTGATCACACTGAACGTACGTATCGCTACTCCTCCGTTTGATCCGAATACCAAAGGATTTATGAATGTGAACCCGGGTATCGCTTCTTCTTATATCTTCTCGCTCAAACCGGGTGATAAGGTAGTGATGAGTGGTCCTTACGGAGACTTCCACCCGATCCTGACAACAAAGAACGAAATGCTTTACATCGGCGGTGGTGCCGGTATGGCTCCGCTGCGCGCACATGTATTGCACCTGTTGAAGACACTGGAAGTAACGGATCGTAAGATCTCTTACTGGTACGGTGCCCGTTCGAAAGGTGAGATCTTCTACGAGGAAGACTTCCGTGAACTGGAAAAGAAATTCCCGAATTTTACGTTCAACATCGCACTCAGCGCTCCGCTTCCGGAAGACAACTGGACCGGTTACGTAGGATTTATCCACAACGTGATCTATGAAAAATATCTGAAAGACCACGAGGCTCCCGAAGATATCGAATACTACATGTGTGGTCCCGGGCCGATGAGTAAGGCTGTGGAACAGATGCTCGACGATCAGGGTGTACCCCCTGCAAACCTGATGTTTGACGACTTTGGAGCATAAAGAGATTTACAATTTACGATTTAAAATATACTACCATGAGGCTATTGTGTATTTATTCATAATGAGTAACTTCAATCGTAAATTGTAAACGTTCCTTAAAGTTCATAATCAAATAATGGTCATGACCGAAGGGAGTAAATCGTAAATAAAAGAACCGGCAATGGAGTCTGCTCCATTGCCGGTTCTTTCTTATCTTTATAGAATATAGGATGCGCTTTGACATAGAAATCAAATAAATTTGTTTCTCTGTACTCAGCTTTCACTATCTTTGCCGCATGAATACAGAACAACAGCTCATCCGCGAAGCGCTGCAACGTTTGCAGATCGATCGTCTGACACCGATGCAGGAGGCTTCGTTACAATATGCCAGTGATCCGAGAGATCTCGTCCTGCTTTCTCCTACCGGTAGTGGAAAGACCCTTGCTTTCCTGCTCCCTTTGTTATCTTCGTTACGTTCCGGTACAGATCAGGTGCAGGTACTTATTCTGGTGCCTTCCCGAGAACTGGCTCTTCAGATAGATAGTGTCTTCCGGAAAATGACTGCTCAGTGGAGTGCAGTCTGTTGTTACGGCGGACACCCCATTGCTGAAGAGAAGAAAAGTCTGCTGGGGACAAAGCCGGCAGTGGTGATCGGTACTCCCGGACGTATATTGGATCATCTTTCCAAAGGAAATTTTGATCCTGCGCATATAGAGACATTGGTAATTGATGAATTTGATAAATCTCTCGAGTTGGGCTTCCATGAAGAGATGAAAGAGATCATTGACTACCTTCCGGCTCTGAAGAAGCGCATGCTTATTTCTGCTACGGATGCCGAAGAGATTCCGCAGTTTACAGGGATAGGCCGGAGTGTACGGTTGGATTTCTTACAAGAGGCAGAGCAGGAGAGGCGTTTGCAACTCAGGCAGGTGATTTCTCCGGCAAAGGATAAACTGGATACGCTTTTTCATTTGCTGTGTACATTGGGAAGTCAGTCGAGTATTGTGTTTTGCAACCATCGCGATGCGGTAGACAGGGTGAGTCAGTCCCTGACCAGAAGAAAACTCTATAATGAAGCTTTTCATGGAGGAATGGAACAACCCGACCGCGAACGGGCACTCTATAAATTCCGTAACGGGAGTTGCCAGGTACTTGTTTCCACAGACCTGGCTGCCAGAGGACTGGATATTCCCGAAGTGGAACATATCATCCATTACCACCTGCCTATCAACGAAGAGGCTTTTACACACCGTAATGGACGCACTGCACGCTGGCAGGCGACCGGCACTTCGTATCTTCTATTGCACGAAGAAGAGGCACTACCGGAATATATCTCACCCGTTCCCGAAAAGTTTGTTATTCCCGATCCTGTTCCTAAGCCTGTACTTCCCGAATGGACTACTTTGTATATAAGCAGAGGAAAGAAAGATAAACTGAGTAAGATGGATATCGCAGGCTTTCTTTATAAGAAGGGGGGCCTGTCGCGTGACGAAGTGGGTCAGATAGATGTGAAAGATCATTATGCGTTTGTTGCCATACACACCCGTAAACTCAATCAGTTGCTTACACTTATCCGTGGTGAGAAGATCAAGGGCATGAGGGCAT
>DALZBD010000222.1:0-6657 GCA_031977515.1 Bacteroides sp.
GGTTTTATTCCCGGACCTTTCGGAACAGGAAAGACTGTACTTCAGCACGCGATATCCAAACAGGCCGAAGCAGATATTGTGATCATTGCTGCCTGTGGTGAACGTGCCAATGAGGTTGTGGAGATCTTTACCGAGTTTCCGGAACTGATCGACCCGCATACCGGCAGAAAGCTGATGGAGCGTACCATCATTATTGCCAATACATCCAATATGCCTGTGGCTGCCCGTGAAGCTTCTGTATATACAGCTATGACCATCGGAGAATACTATCGTGCGATGGGACTGAGGGTATTGTTGATGGCCGACTCTACTTCACGCTGGGCACAGGCTTTGCGTGAAATGTCGAACCGTATGGAGGAACTTCCTGGTCCGGATGCTTTTCCGATGGACCTTTCGGCCATTATTTCCAACTTCTACGGTCGTGCCGGATATGTAACATTGAACAATGGAGAAATCGGTTCGATCACCTTTATCGGTACGGTATCACCTGCGGGTGGTAACCTGAAAGAACCTGTTACGGAGAATACCAAGAAAGTAGCCCGTTGCTTTTATGCATTGGAGCAGGACCGTGCGGATAAAAAACGCTATCCCGCGGTGAATCCCATAGATTCTTATTCAAAATATCTGGAATATCCCGAATTCGCAGGTTATATAGGTGAACGTATCAATGATGAGTGGATTACTAAAGTCAATGAATTGAAAACACGTTTGCAGCGTGGTAAGGAGATCGCCGAACAGATCAATATCCTTGGGGATGATGGTGTGCCTGTAGAATATCATGTGACTTTCTGGAAATCGGAACTGATCGACTTTGTTATCCTGCAGCAGGATGCATTTGACGAAGTGGATGCGGTGACTCCGATGGAACGTCAGGAAGCTATTGTGGACATCGTTATCGATCTGTGTCATACGGATTTTGAGTTTGATAACTTTACGGAAGTAATGGACTATTTTAAAAAGGTAATTAATATCTGTAAACAGATGAATTACTCAGCGTATAAGTCCGAAGCTTATGAAGATTTCCGCAGACAATTGAGTGAAATGGTGGATGAGCGGAAAGTCCAGGCGTGAAACATAAACAGATAAATCAAAGAAAATGGCAACAAAAGCATTTCAAAAGATATATACCAAAATTACTCAGATTACCAAAGCAACCTGTTCTCTGAAAGCTACAGGAGTAGGTAATGATGAGTTGGCTACTGTAGACGGTAAACTGGCACAGGTAGTGAAGATTATCGGCGAAGATGTAACCTTGCAGGTATTTGAGGGAACAGAAGGTATCCCTACCAATGCCGAGGTCGTATTCTTGGGCAAAGCTCCCACACTGAAAGTGAGTGAACAACTGGCCGGACGTTTTTTCAACGCGTTTGGAGATCCGCTTGATGGTGGTCCCGAAATTGAAGGACAGGAAGTAGAGATCGGTGGCCCTTCTGTGAATCCGGTTCGTCGTAAACAGCCATCGGAGTTGATCGCTACAGGTATTGCCGGGATTGACCTCAACAATACATTGGTATCGGGACAGAAGATCCCTTTCTTTGCCGATCCCGACCAGCCTTTCAACCAGGTAATGGCTACGGTGGCACTGCGTGCCGAAACCGATAAGATCATTCTGGGTGGAATGGGGATGACCAATGATGACTACCTCTATTTCAAGAATGTCTTCTCGAATGCCGGTGCGTTGGATCGCATCGTGAGTTTCATGAATACCACGGAAGACCCTGCTGTAGAACGTCTGCTTGTTCCCGATATGGCATTGACCGCTGCCGAATATTTCGCAGTGGCACACAATCAGAAAGTACTTGTTCTGCTTACGGATATGACCTCTTATGCGGATGCACTGGCCATCGTATCCAACCGTATGGACCAGATTCCATCCAAAGACTCTATGCCCGGTTCGCTTTATTCGGACCTTGCGAAGATCTACGAAAAGGCGGTACAGTTCCCAGAGGGAGGTTCGATCACCATCATTGCCGTAACTACCTTGTCCAGTGGAGACATTACCCATGCGGTTCCCGACAATACCGGATACATTACGGAAGGACAGCTATTCCTCCGCAGAGACAGTGATATTGGTAAAGTGGTTGTAGACCCGTTCCGTTCGCTGTCGCGTCTGAAACAGTTGGTGACCGGCAAGAAGACCCGTAAAGACCATCCGCAGGTGATGAATGCCGCGGTCCGTCTGTATGCCGATGCAGCGAATGCAAAGACCAAACTGGAAAACGGATTTGATCTCACCAACTACGACGAACGTACGCTGGCATTTGCCAAAGATTATTCCAACCAGCTGCTGGCTATTGATGTGAACCTGAATACTACGGAAATGTTGGATGTAGCCTGGGGCTTGTTCAGTAAGTATTTCCGGCCGGAAGAGGTAAATATCAAGAAAGAACTGGTAGACGAATTCTGGAAGTAAACAGGATCTATCGGGCATTTAACTTTTACCCGAATCTAATAAATCGTAGAGATGGCTATAAAATTTCAATATAATAAAACTTCCATGCAACAGCTCGACAAGCAACTCAAAATGCGTGTGCGGACTCTTCCTATCATTAAGAATAAGGAGAGTGCCCTGCGTATGGAGGTGAAGCGGTCTAAAAGTGAGGCTGCTGACCTGGAAGAGAAACTGGAAAATCAGATCCGGAACTATGAAGCCATGTTCGCGCTGTGGAATGAATTTGATCCTTCTCTGGTAGCTGTGAAAGATGTACATCTGGGAATTAAAAAGATTGCCGGTGTACGTGTACCTCTGTTGGAGAATGTAGATTTTGAAGTACGTCCCTACAGTTTGTTCAGTGCCCCGAAATGGTATGCCGAGGGTATTGAGATGCTGAAAGGACTTGCACAGACGGCAATCGAGAGGGAGTTTACCGTAGCTAAACTCCGGTTGCTGGAACATGCGCGCAGAAAGACCACACAGAAAGTGAATCTTTTTGAAAAGGTACAGATCCCTGGATATCAGGATGCACTGAGAAAGATTAAACGCTTTATGGAAGATGAAGAGAATCTTTCCAAATCTTCGCAGAAGATCCTTAAATCGCAACAGGAGAAAAGAAAGGAGGCTGAGGAATGATCGCTAAAATGAGAAAACTGACCTTCCTGGTCTATCATAAGGAGTATGATGAATTCCTGGAAAACATCCGTGAACTGGGTGTAGTGCATGTCTCAGAGAAGCAATCCAGTATTGCGGAGAGCCATGAATTGCAGGAGAAAGCTCGTCTGACCCTTCGTCTGGCTGCCACACTCAAACAATTGGATGCCGTGCGTACAAAAGGTGCTGCTGCGGACGATACAGATGTAGACCCCGAACGTGGATTGATTGTAATGAAAGAGGTGGATGACCTGATGAATGAGAAAAGCAGGCTTCAACAGCAACAACAGTCCTACGAGAAGGAACTGGATCAATTACGTCCCTGGGGAGAATTTGACCCAGCCTCTGTCCGACAATTAGAAGACACAGGTCTCCGTATAGGCTTTTACAGTTGTTCAGAGAATAATTATCGTTCGGAATGGGAGACCGACTACAATGCAGTCGTTATCAACCGGATCGCTTCACGGGTCTATTTCATTGCGATTTCCTGGCCCGGAGAAGAGGCTGCACCCAATGCCGAAGAGATCCGGTTGCCGGATCGTTCCATTCAGTCCACGGAACAACTTCTGGAGGGAGTACGTCAGGAGATCGAAGCCAATGAAAACTCACTGAAAGTTTTGGCAGATACCGGAATCCCTGCGGTGAAGGCTGCTATGCAGGATGTGAGTAATCAGGCGGAACTCTCCCGGGTATTGCTTAGTACCGAACAGATGTCAGGTGATAAACTGATGTTGCTGCAGGGATGGATACCTGTGGCGGAGGAAAACAACCTGAAAACCTATTTGGATACACAGCAGGTATACTACGAGATCCAGGATCCGACCCCCGAGGATAATGTGCCCATTCTGTTGGACAACAAAGGATTCTTCTCCTGGTTTGAACCGATCACCAAGCTGTATATGCTTCCTAAGTATAATGAATTGGATCTGACACCGTTCTTTGCTCCGTTCTTTATGGTCTTCTTTGGCCTTTGTCTCGGAGACTCCGGTTATGGACTGTTTATTTTCCTGTGTGTGACGATCTACAGCCTGATTGCAAAGAATAAGACCAAGTCTGTGAAATCAATTATTTCATTGGTACAGATCCTGGCTGTATCTACATTCTTTTGTGGATTGCTGACAGGAACGTTCTTTGGTTTCAACCTGTATGAGATTGATGTTCCTGTCATACAACGGATCAAAGGTGCTGTATCTCTGGATAACAACGATATGTTCCAGTTGTCTCTGATCCTGGGATGCGTACAGATCCTGTTTGGTATGATACTCAAAGCTGTGAATCAGACGATACAGTTTGGCTTTAAATATGCGGTAGCAACGGTTGGCTGGATCATTCTGCTGATCTCTACGGCTTTTGCAGCCTTAGTACCGGATGTAATGTCTCTGAGCAGTATTCCGTATCTGGTATTACTTGGAGTATCAGCGGCTATGATCTTCCTGTACAACAGCCCCGGGAAGAATATATTCCTGAATATCGGTCTGGGCTTCTGGGATTCTTATAACATGGCCACCGGTTTGCTGGGAGATGTACTTTCGTATGTACGTCTTTTTGCCCTGGGACTTTCCGGAGGTATACTTGCCGGTGTATTCAACAGCCTGGCAGTAGGAATGAGCCCGGATAATATCATCGCCGGTCCTATTGTGATGGTGTTGATCTTTGTGATTGGTCATGCAATCAATATGTTTATGAATGTGTTGGGGGCTATGGTGCACCCGATGCGTCTGACCTTCGTAGAGTTTTTCAAAAACTCCGGTTATGAAGGCGGAGGAAAAGAATACAAACCTTTTGGGAAATAAATGAAACGGATTATAAACAGTAAAAACAGAATAAAATTATGGAAATGAATTTGTTTATTGCCTATTTAGGCATTGCGGTAATGATTGGTTTGTCTGGTATCGGTAGTGCATACGGTGTGACTATTGCAGGTAATGCCGCTATTGGTGCTTTGAAGAAAAACGAAAGTGCGTTTGGTAACTTCCTGGTGTTGACAGCTCTTCCCGGAACACAGGGTCTGTATGGATTTGCCGGATATTTTATGTTCCAGAATATCTTTGGGATCCTTACTCCCAACATTTCCGCAATTCAGGCATGTGCCGTATTGGGAGCTGGTATAGCGTTGGGATTGGTAGCCCTTTTCTCTGCTATTCGTCAGGGACAGGTTTGTGCCAATGGTATCGCTGCTATCGGACAAGGACACAATGTATTTGGTAATACACTGATCCTTGCTGTATTCCCCGAGTTGTATGCGATCGTAGCCCTGGCTGCTACTTTCCTTATCGGTAGTGCACTTGCATAAATAAATATCTTTTTAGAAGAAGGCATTCTGTAGGAAAGCAGAATGCCTTTTTTAATTTTCTCTCAGAAGTTTTTTAAAAAGATTATGTCAGCGACAATAGGTGAATTGTGTATATATTTTTCCACTTTTCTAGTTGCGAATTAGATAACATATATCTCAGATCCTGTTTAAATAACAGAGTTTCCGGTAAAATCTCATGAATATCTGTGAAATCCTGTCCGAAGGGTGAAAAACGTAGTTTTACCACGATTGTTTTTGTTTGAAAATCGGTGCTTTCGAGGTACTAAATTCTATTACTTTATCTGGTTTGTAAGTAGAAAATTTCTAATCCGTATCTTTCGGCCGACAGAGCCGATTGCAAACGTTTGTTTAAAACATTCGATTAACATTTTTCGATTAAACGATTATTTTTCAATAAATAATCTGTATTTTTGTGCCTGCAGTTACGTAAATAAGGAGTTTTATATAAAATATGGTAAAAGATTTGCTGACTCCCGATTACATATTTGAATCCAGTTGGGAGGTATGTAATAAAGTTGGAGGTATTTATACTGTGTTGTCTACCCGGGCAAACACGTTACAGAATAATTTTCGCGATAGACTTTTTTTTATAGGACCAGATGTATGGAAAGATAAAGAAAATCCTTTGTTTACCGAATCCGATAATCTTTGTAAGGCCTGGAAAGAACATGCCTGCGCCAAAGATAATCTTGAGGTTCGGGTAGGACGTTGGAACATTCCTGGTGAGCCTATCGTGATCCTGGTCGATTTCCAGCCTTTCTTTGCCCAGAAGAATGAGATCTATGCCGAAATATGGAATAGTTTTCAGGTAGACTCTTTACATGCGTATGGAGACTATGACGAGGCTTCTATGTTCTCCTATGCTGCCGGAAAGGTGGTCGAAAGCTTTTATCGGTTCAATCTGACAGAAACGGATAACGCTGTTTATCAGGCTCATGAGTGGATGACAGGATTGGGAGCGTTGTATCTGCAAAATGCAGTTCCTGAGATTGCCACCATCTTTACTACACATGCCACTACGATCGGCCGCTCCATAGCTGGTAATGACAAACCTCTCTATGACTATCTGTTTGCTTACAATGGGGATCAGATGGCTCAGGAGTTGAACGTACAATCCAAACATTCCATAGAAAAACAGACTGCTCATTATGCCGACTGCTTTACCACAGTGAGTGAGATCACCAACAACGAATGCAAAGAGTTGCTGGGCAAGGCTGCAGATGTGGTGTTGATGAATGGCTTTGAAGATGATTTT
>DALZBD010000223.1:0-6628 GCA_031977515.1 Bacteroides sp.
TAATTACGTAATTATTTATCTATATACAATCGTTCCAATATACGAACAATTTTTCATACAAAGATAAATATTATTTCAAATCAGGTAGCTGATCCCGTGTAATTACATAATCCTGTGACATGGCATCCTGCCACCACTCTTCATCGGCATGTTCGTGGTCGCCTGCTGTTGTATCTTCTTCTGCATTGTACCAGGGCATAAACCATGACCAACGAGCACCTTCCGCCCACTGTTCGGAGATCAGTCCTACCGAGCCGCACTCGCTCAACGCAATCATCTTATTACCATATTCAGCATCTATTTCGTCATATTGTTCTACAGCAACAGAAGCTCCGGAGTTGTATATGTCTGTTCCTACAATGTCTACATACGCATCACCCGGATACCAGTCTTCATCGTCTGTCTGACACGTCCATACCCAGATCAGATTGTTGAGTCCTTCCGCTTTGAAATGATCAAACATCGTTATCCAGAGTTCTTTGAAAGAAGCGGCATCTTTTCCCCACCAGAACCAGCCACCTGCTGCTTCGTGGAACGGACGCCAGATCACCGGAATACCGGCTGCCTGCAAGGTTTTCAGAGAGGCAGTTACTTTTTCCAGATCTGTCCGGAACACATCGTATTCCCAACTCTCCGGATCATTGATCTTAGCCGCATCAAACGCATTGTCTTCCCTGTAGAAGTCATATCCGGCATCCGGATTCACAGCCGGATCTTCCACTGGTACATTCCAGTGCCACATGATAGATACCAGACCGCCTTCGTTCCACCAGTCCTCTACCGGAGAGATATCGTCATAGTCGATCCATCCGCCAGGTGAAGAACTACCTATATGCACATAGTCGAAACAGTTGATCGCCGGATATTTACCGGTCCATTGATATACCAGTTCTGCTTCCTCGGTATTCCAGCTTACATTGGCCATTGTACCGGAAAGTGTTTTGCTCTCATAATTCTGCAACAGGTAAGAAAATACTTTTTTAGTACTTTGTGTAGCATTCGCATTCACCAGCGACTTTTCCAGTGCAACTGTAGTAAAACCGATCGATACCTCAGGAGCTTCCACACGGGTAGGCCCCAATACCACTCCCTGCGGAATGGTGAAGGTATAGGAAGATTCCTTTTTCAAACGGGTATGCACGGTGAAGTCTTCGGAACTACCGTATACCTTCGCATCCAGAATCTCACCGTCGCCGTTCAGAACCAACAAGGGAATATCTGCGGTTGCAAAAAACACATTCTTATCGTAAATAAAAGTCAGTGTACTGTTTCCGGCCTTTACATTCGTGGCATTGGCTGCCGGGTCCGACTCTTCCAGTACCGGAGCACCTACCACCGGAGTCTTATGCTTTACATCATCATCACATGCTGCCATGGAAAGTCCAAGGGCAAGCAATAGTAGTAATTGTATTTTGTTCTTTTTCATACGTAACTTTTTTAATTGGTTTTTCAGAAGCTGACTAAAAATACGATTTTTTCTCTTTTCCGAAAGTAAAGAGACTATCTTTAGTCAGCATCAGACAAACTCTTAATCTACTTTTTCATAGCGAATATTATCTACACAGAATCCGGTAAAGTTCACGCCTTCACCAAGCCAGGTAGCTATCCCCCATTCTTCCCCTGAAACAGGAGTAGGATCCGCAAGACCTGCAAATTCTGTCAGAGGTATAGTGATTGTCATCCATCGGCCATCCGTTGTCCATACAGTGCCACCATCTATATAAGGTAAAATATTCACCATCACACCACCAAGCACCATCCTTACTTCAGCTCCGCCACCTTTAGCTACATCTTGTTTCAGACGCACATCCATCTTCAATACATGATTTGATTTATCAACAGAAGCATAAGTCATGTAATTATTGGCAAACCACCAATATCCCCTGTTCCAGGTGTCAGATGTGATCGTATAATATTGACCGGACACTCCGTCTTCACTACTCATCATCCCGACTCCATCCCACATGCCCACCGGACCTGCATCTTCAAAATCATAGATCATCAGGGAAGGATCCAGTACAGGGTCTGTACCTCCGCAATATACTTCAGGCATATATCCCTCATCCCCATCAAAGGTAACCATCAACGGAGTGAGATATCCTTTAGCTGCTCCCAATACGTGATAAAACTCAAGATAATTAGCGGTTTTGATTCCGTAGTCAGTGACCGGAATTGTATAATTTCCATTTTCATCTTCCAGATAGATCGTTTTTATTATATCCAGATCGGTTCCTTCTAAAGTAATTTTCTCACCCGGACCTTCTGCTTCAATACTTGTTATAACAGGCAGAGTCACATCCACTTCTACTTCCTGTGCAGTGATCACTTCGGTACCATTATCCGTAAGCAATGTCAGAGGACCACTTTCAGCTCCTACCGGCACTGTAACACTCAATGTGGTTTCTGTAGCGGAAGCAATGGTTCCTGCCATTCCGCCAAACTTCACTGTAGTTACCAGGTCCAGATTCTGTCCGGTAAGTACCAGATCCTGTTTGGCCTTGACAACTGTTGCAGACAGACTGCTTACAATGGGTTTCACAAAGGTAAGTTCCCCGCCTTCTGTCTCTGTGTCCGACAAGGTACGTAGTGTAAACACTCCGTCGGCTGCTTCCGCAGGCAGTACCAGTACAAGTCTGGTAGCAGTCTGAGATTCAAATTCTGTGGCAACCACTCCTTCTTCTCCTCCTGCAAATACCACTTCCGACACCAGGTCCAGATTTGTACCTTCAATGATAAACTCCGTATTGTTCTTTACAGTAGTTCCTGTAATGGAAGAGACCACAGGCTTGATCAGTTCCAGCGGTTCGGAAGTAACCTCCACACCGGATTTGGCAACCAGGATGATTTCTCCTTCCTGAATATCTTCCGGAGTTTCCTCTATCACGATCACATCCTCCACGTCTTCCACTTCCACTTCAAATCCACCGGGAAGGATCACTTTCTCTACCAGATAGAAGTCCGTTCCTGTAATGGTCAGTGCTCCTCCTGCTCTGAGCGGATTCGGAGATACAGATTCGATCACAGGCAGACCTACTACCAGATCCTCTTCCGAGTAGAGCCAGTTAGGTATTTCCTGAGCGTCAGAGATAATGATCTGTCCGGTCTGGGCCTCTATCGGCACTACCACCACAATCTCCGTTCTGCTCTGGCTCACAAAGTCAGTGACAACCACTTCATCGGCAAAGATCACCTCTTTGACCAGGTTCAGGTATTCACCACTGATGGTGATCTTTTCCCCTGCCTTAGCAGATTTAGGAGAGAAATCGTCGATAGAGATCGGTTCCATGTAAGTGACCGGAGTAATAGTCGCAATATCTCCGTTCGGAGTTTTCAGAACAACCACTCCTTCCTCCGCATTCTGAGGTACAGTGATGCGGATCTCTTTGTCACTGATCACTTTAATATCTGTGATCTCACTGCTTCCGGGCAATACAATAGCAGTCACCCGATCCATTCCACTTCCCAGAAAACGAAGTTCACCTCCGCGTGCCACCGGGCTGGGGCCAAATACATTCAGCGAAATTCCTCCCTTATACTGGTTGGTATCGTTATCATCATCGCTGCTGCAAGCCGTAAAAATACATCCGCTTGCAACGACCAGACACATCATCCAGAGTGCCCATATTTTGTAATTCTTATTCATAATTTCAGTCAGTTTATTGATAAAACTTACTCTGCAGGCATCACACGGATGTTATCAATACAGATCATCGGAGTACAATCCGTTCCATTGATACCTCCTGCATATACAAAGAAAGTGAGCCCGGCAAAATGTCCTTTTTTCAAACTACCTGTAGAGGTTCCGCCTGTATGGGTATATTTGAAATCACTCAAAGGGATAGAAATGGTTCTCCAGCCATCGGTCATATAAGATCCGGTCTCCTCCCACGGTCTCCACAAAGCACGTGGTATGCTTTCATCCGTATAATAGTCGTTATTGCCATTGTCCACATTTACCTGTTCGGCCGAAGTAAATATAATCTGCATCGCACATGCACTCCAGGGCTGAGTCACGTTGACTTCGAATTTCAAGATCATCTTCTCCCAGTCCGTAGCGTCGAACAGATCAGGTGATGAAGCAGAAACAGGCCAGTAATTGAAACAGAATTCGTCCTCAGACCATGTTTTTCCGCTTTCTCCATCCAGCTTTCCGGTGAGATATACATAATCTCCGGTAATTCCTTCCGGATCTGTTCCCCGTACATTCCCCGGACGCCAGCCGCGACCAAACAAATTGTCCCAGTCGAGCAGGATATTGCGGTCGTCCAGATACTGGAAGGTTGATCTTCCGGTTCCGTAAAGAGAAGTGACATTGATGTATCCTTTAGCAGAACCCTCCGGCAAGCGGAAAGAAACAGCATTCTTGGTAATTCCTGTAATTTCTGTCACAGGCAGGTTACCGGCCATCGTGATACTCAACGGTGCCTCCTGATCATCGATGAAATAATCACCGTAGATCGTCACGATCTCACCCTCGCGGGCATACTCATTGGACATAGAAGTCACCTGGGGTGCAGGTACCAATACACCAAACTCATAACTGATCGTATCTTTTCTGGAATTTACCAGATAGATCATATCCGTCACCTCTTCCGGAATATTTCCGGGTACGGTCACAAACAGCGTATGATCTGTGATGAAGCTGGTGTTCAACACGGCTTTCTGGTCATTGAAATACATTTCTGTGATGCTACGCAGGTTATTTCCGACAAAGCATACAGTAGTTCCCATATATGCCGCGTTGATCAGCGAATCGGCCGAAGCAATATCCGGCAACCGTGCATAAAGTATCTCCGGCGTTCCACCTGCGATCTTGTACTTATCGGGTTCGTCTTCACAAGACGACAGCACAGCCACACCAGACAGAGTCACCACAGCCAGCATCCATGTATATATCGTATGTTTTATATTTATTTTCATGATCTTTACCTTTAGAGATTAGTTATATGTATATTCGGAGATATCCACATCCTGAGGAGCTGCCGTCAAATTCGGGTTCATGGTCAGATCCGTTGCCGGGAAGGGCAATTGGAAACTATTGTTTGTAATATTCGGAATAGCTATATTGGTATCGTAATACGTTGTATTTGCATTCAGATTCGTATTTCCACCCGATTCATAGGCCGCCTTGTAATACGTATCCAGACCGTTGTAGAAAGAGCGTCTTTGTGCAATCAGCTCGGCTATCGCTTCCTGCGGTGCATAATAGTGCCAGCGTACATAGTCGTACCAGCGGTCTCCTTCATTGGCCAGCTCCAGGCGGCGTTCTTCCCATACTTGTCTCCAGGTAATGGAAGTGGGTCTCTCAGCACCGGATATCGAACGGCTGCGTACTTTATAAAAAGCATCAATAGCAGAAGCATCACTGGTAGAGCCGTTGTTGCCAATCATTGCTTCCGCATAGATCAGGTAGACATCTGCCAGACGAAGGATATGTGTACTCAGGCTGGTTGCCATATTGGCCATATCTGTACCCGAGCCGGCTTTGTGGTCTGCCATATTTCCTACCAGGTGTTTTACCGCATTGGCTCCGGTAGGAGACTGGAAGCTACCCGGTCCCGAAAAATCATCGTACTCTCCGTATATAAAGCCGATGTAGTTGAATCCGCCCAGATCTGTGTAAAAATAATCATATACATCCCCATACATCATCATCGTTGCTTTGCGACGGGCATCTACATTGTTGCGCGACAGGCTGAGGGCATTCTCACCAAACGCATCCTGCAGATCTACAGAAGGTCCTGCATACCCTCCCCAGGTATCACCAAATTCGCTGAATCCGGTAATAGCAAGGTCCGACTGCAGGGTATTCTGAGAAGTCCAGTAGCTGGAAACTGTCCAGTGCCAGGCCAACAGGCTTTCGTCACTGTGATTGTTCTGCAGGCGGAAGATATCCGAATATACCGGCAGCAGTTCCCGACCGCTTTCGTCAATTACCTTTTTGGCATACTCAGCAGCCTTTGCCAGATCGGCAGTATTGCGGCTTCCACTCTGTCCGTATCCGGAGCGGGTCAGATAGACCTTGGCCAGCAACCCATACGCCGAATATCGGTCGATACGATCGTTGTTGTTTTCGGGCAACCATTCAATTGCCTGCTCCAGGGTCATAATGATGTATTCGTATACATTTTCTATTTTGGCACGGTACACACTGTTGTAATTACCTTCCGCAATCATGGCCGAATTGTTATGAATGATGGGTACGGCACCAAAACAACGTACCAGATAGAAATACGCCATGGCTTTCCACACCAGACATTCTCCCTTGCAGGCGTTGATGACTGCCTGGCTCACATCGGGTCCGGCCTGCGTATTCAGGTTCTCAATCACTGTGTTGCAATAGGCATTTACCGACCACAGAGAAGCCGACATACTCACCAGATCCTCATCGGTAGAGTTGGTAGTAAAAGTCTGATAAGGAGAACCTCCCCAATAATAATTACCGGACAACACCTCACCTACCTTGAAGAAACCACGCTGAAAATCGTACCAGGGAGAATTATAGATCGGATTCACTGCCTGACGACATTGCTCATCGGTCTGATAAAAATTGTCCGTATTGTATCCATCTTCTGTCGGACGATCCAGGAAGTCTTCGCAGGAGGTCAGTCCCAGTCCTGTCACCAGC
>DALZBD010000224.1:0-6618 GCA_031977515.1 Bacteroides sp.
AACTATTCCACAACTGCTCAGAGAGCTTATTCCGTAGGAGCAGCGATAAACATTCCATTGAACGAACTATTTGACTTGACGGGAAAAATCAAACGTCAAAGATTAGAAGTAAAATTTGCCAGACTGGAACGTGAAGTTGAGTATGAAAAGGTAAAAAAAGAGATTATTGAACTATACGCTTTAGCAAGCGCACAATTAAATATATTGAAATTAAGAGCCGAAGCACTGATCCTGGCAAATATGCAATATGATATTGCAGAGAAAGACTTTACCAACAGTGGCCTGGATTCTTCTACTCTTTCTATAGAGAAAGAAAGGCAAACCCAGGCAAAAGAGCGATTCGAAAACAGTAAATTCGAACTGATAAAAAGTCTTATGACTCTTGAGGTTATTACTCTTACACCAATTGTTAGAAAATAAACTATTATTATCATGGAATATATTCTTTATCTCTGTCGTTTTTTATATCGGATACGTTGGTGGTTGATATTAGGGACTTTGCTGGTCACGATTCTTGCCATAGTTCTGACAAGAAATTTAGGCAGAAGCTACAATGTAGAAACAACTCTTTATACAGGAGTTGTATCCGGATATTCTATTGAAAACGGTGATAGTCGGACAGATTGGGCCGCCGCACAAAATGCAATGGATAACCTGATCAATATTATCCGGGCAGAAAGTACACTGGAGAGAGTTTCCAACCGTCTGTTTGCACGCGTAATGATCCATGGCGATCTGGACCATGATAATGAATACATTACAGCTGCAAACTTCCGTCAGATATATAATCATGTAAAAAACAGCAAACATGGTAAAGAAATTCTGGTATTAATAGACAAATCCAGTGAAGACAAGACTGTAGAGAATCTGATTAATTATAAAAAGCCTCACAAAGATAATTATGTATACGGATTATTCTATTTCAACCATCCGCATTACAGTTACAATGCGCTTAAAAATATCAGAGTAAACCGTAAAGGTAGTAGTGACTTGCTGGAAATAAGTTATTCGTCCAACGACCCGGGTATTACTTACAATACCATTGATATCTTATTGGAGGAATTTGTGAATGAATATCGTACGATCCGTTACGGAGAAACAGATAAAGTGATTGAATATTTTCGCAGCGAGCTGGATCGTATAGGAAAAGAACTCAGAACAGCGGAAGATTCACTGACGCGGTATAATATTGAAAAGAGAGTCATCAACTACTACGATGAAACAAAAGAAATAGCTGCTATCAATAAAGAATTTGAACTACGCGAGCAGGATGCATTGTTTGCTTACAACAGTGCAAAGGTGATGATCGAAGAACTGGAACAGCGAATGGATCATAATGCGAAACGTGCCATAAACAACATACAACTGGTAAATAAGCTGAGAGAGGCTTCGGGGTTGACCAGCAAGATCTCAGAGTTGGAAACGATATCTTCCAATGATAGAGGTGAACAAACACTGGAACTATACAAGGATCAACTGGAACAAACCCGCAAAGAGTTGAGTGATATATCTGATAAGTATGTAGAAGCCAAATATACAAAAGAAGGAATCTCGGCTGTAAGTGTTGTAGAACAGTGGCTGGACCTGGTGTTACAATATGAAAAAGCAAAATCCGATCTGGAGATTGTTCAGAAAAGTCGTCACGATCTGGATGAGAAATATGCTTTCTTTGCTCCTGTGGGTTCAACGATAAAGCGACAGGAAAGAAGTATTAACTTCACAGAGCAAAACTATCTGAATGTACTGAGAAGTTACAATGACGCACTCATGAGAAAGAAAAACCTGGAAATGACTTCCGCGACTCTCAAAGTTCTCAATCCGCCGGCTTTCCCGATATCGCCGGAACCTACAGATAGAAAGAAATTTGTTTTGGCTGCTATGATAGGAACCTTCCTGTTCATACTCGGATTCTTCCTGGTCTTGGAATTACTTGACAGGACTCTCAGAGATTCAATCCGTACACAGCGCCTTACAGATAGTAAAGTACTGGGAGCTTTCCCCAGCAACTCACTTATCAAATTCCGCAGTTACAACAAGGCCTGCTCCATCATAGCAACAAAATATCTAAGTAGCAGTATTTTGAGATATCTGACTCACAGGCCGAAAGGTTTACCTTATATTGTAAACTTCATAAGCACAGAGGCAGGAGATGGAAAGAGCCATTTAAGTAATCTGGTACAGGAATATTGGGAAACGTTGGGCCTGAAAGCCAGGAAAATTACATGGGGAACCGACTTTGATCCATATTCACGCGAATATACACTGGCAAAAAGTGTCAGGGATCTATATTCTGTCGGTGATGAAGATATACTCATAGTAGAATATCCCTCTCTAAAAAATAGCACCATTCCTCAGGAACTTCTGCAGGAGGCAAATATAAATATTAATGTCGCACGTGCAGACCGTGGTTGGAAAGAGACAGACAGAATACTTTTTGATAAGTTGAAAAATCAGATTGGAGAAACTCCTCTGTTTGTTTACCTCAACAGAGTGAGCAGAGAGGTAGTAGAAGACTATACCGGAATGTTGCCTCCTTATACATTCCTACGCCAACAAATGTACCGCTTGTCACAATTGTCCCTGACTGAGATGGTTATATACTCAAGAACGAAAAAAGAGAAAAAGAGTAAGAATAGGAATGAAAGCATTGCCTAAACATATCAGGTCGGCCGCCACCGATTATATAATAGATTTTTTTTTAGAAAAAGGATGGATCTATTCAATATTAATTGGAGGGCTGATCATTATTTCTTTTTTTCTTTCAAGGAATAGTATTGTGCCAGCGTTGGCGTTCAGTATCATTCCTTTAGCAATCGTTGGAGTATTTATTTTACTCAAATATTCACTGCAAGGATTTTATGCTTTGTTTGCCCTACAATTTCTATTGGTTGTAGCCAATATGTTTGTAGATATAAAGCTGGGAGTTTCCACATTATTATTGTGCCTTATTGCAGTGGGGCTTCTACCTTTAAGAAACATATATGAGAGAATAGATTACTCTCCGGGAAAGAACATCATGGTCTGGCTTTTTCTTTTCTGGGGAATATTCTGTTTTCTACAATTGGCAAATCCCAACAATGTCCAGGCAGCCTGGAATGCGGCCATTACTCAATATTGGGTATATCCTATTATTTGTGCATTCCTGGTACCTATAACTGTTCGTAACTTCAAAGGGATCTACGTTTTATTGTTTATCTGGTCTGTATTTATTCTATTCGCTGCAGCCAAAGGATATTGGCAGAAAAATCACGGATTCAGCGAAAAAGAGTTGTATTTCTTATACGAATTAGGCGGCTCGATCACACATATTATCTGGTCAGGGGTACGTTATTTCTCCTGTTTTTCCGATGCAACAAATTTCGGAGTGCACATGGCAATGGGAATGATCACGTTTATATTGGCCTCTGTCTACACAAAGAACTTCTATCTAAAGGTGTACTTCCTAATAGTAACACTTGCTGCCATATACGGAATGGGAATATCCGGTACCAGAGGGGCTATTGCAGTACCCATGGGAGGTATCGCATTGTACATAGTTTTGTCCAGGAACTGGAAAGCTGTACTGATCGGTGTAGTAGCTCTTGTCAGTTTGTTCGTATTCTTCAAATTTACCTACATTGGGCATAGCAATCCTTATATCCGAAGGATGCGTACAGCCTTTCACCCGACATCCGATCTTTCGTACCAGGTCAGAATAGTGAACCGGGAAAATATGGAAAACCTGATGCGTACAAAACCTATCGGATACGGATTAGGGCTATCCAAAAGCGAAAGATACTCTCCCAAACAAACGATGCCCTATCCACCGGATTCATGGCTGGTGAGTGTATGGGTCGAATCCGGATTCACCGGCCTGATCCTGTATTGCACCATACATGCATTGCTTTTTGCATGGTGCTCCTGGATCATCATGTTCAAAATTATGCATAAACGCTTAAAAGGAATACTCACAGCCTGGCTGTGTACATGTGCAGGTTTTTTTATATCGACATTTGCCAGTGATGTCATGCAATATCCTAATACGATTATCGTATACACAGGATTTGCTTTATGCATAGCGGGGCCTTTGATTGACAGATCTCTCAAAGAGAACCATTCCTAATTCATGGCCGGCAACTATTATTCAAAAAAAACATTATGACAGGTATAGGTGAAAAAACACTTATTTCTTTTATCACAATCAACTTCAACGGGTTGAAGGATACAGATGAACTTATTGCTTCTTTAAAGAAGCATGTTCATTCGGTCAGTTATGAAATAATTGTTGTGGATAATGCGTCTAAGGTGGATGAAGCATCTTTGATCAAAGAGAAGTATCCGGATGTACATACGATCCGCAGTGAAAAAAACACAGGATTTTCAGGAGGTAATAACCTTGGGATTCGGGAATCCAGGGGGAAATACATCTTCCTGATCAATAACGACACATACGTGACGGATGATCATTTTCAGGAATTGATAGACCGCCTGGAAAGTTCTCCCCAAATAGGAGCAGTATCTCCCAAGATCAGATTTGCATTTCCACCACAGAACATTCAATTTGCAGGTTACACGTTATTAACTCCGATCACATTACGTAATCAACTGATAGGATTCGGAGAAAGGGATGGTGAAAAGTATAATACTGCTGCTCCTACTCCCTATCTGCATGGGGCAGCAATGATCCTCAAAAAAGAAGTGATTGACAAAGTCGGAATGATGCCCGAAATATTTTTCTTATACTATGAAGAACTGGACTGGTGTACTCATATAAGAAAGATGGAGTATGAGCTATGGTACGAACCTAAATGTACTGTATTTCATAAAGAAAGTCAGTCTACAGGACAGGAAAGCAAATTACGCACCTACTATTTAACGAGAAACAGACTTTTATACGCCTGGAGAAATGCATCAGGTATGGACCGTATTTTATCTGTTATGTATCAAATGATGATAGCTGCTCCCAAAAATTGCCTGAAATATATTCTCAAGCGAAGAGTGGATCTGCTTACAGCAACCATACAAGGTATATTCGCATTTATTACACTTCCCAATAAGCTTACATAGAAAAAAATGGAAACTGTTATAAAATACGTAGATCTCCTCCTTTTTATTCTACTGGCTTTGCCGGTATTATATCTCTTTATTTTTGCAGTAGCCTCAAAATTCAGTAAAACGATCCATACGCCCTCTACCACTCACAAGAACAATTTTCTTGTGTTATTCCCGGCATACAAAGAAGATAAAGTAATTATTGAAGCCATACAATCTTTCCTCAAACAAACGTATCCTGCAGAAAAATACAAAGTTATAGTAGTAGCAGACCACATGACAGAGGAGACAATAAAAGTACTTCAAAGTTTTCCGATCGATGTACTTGTTGCAGATTACACAGATAGCTCCAAAGCAAAAGCATTGAATCTGGCCATAGATAGCACTCCAGAAAGAACGTATGACATGGTTGTCATTATGGATGCAGATAACACAACCACTGAAAACTTCCTGGATGATCTGAATGACAGGTACAACGCCGGAGCAAAAGCGATTCAGGCGCATCGGACTGCAAAAAACTTAAATACGGATATTGCCATTCTGGACGCTATCAGTGAAGAGATAAATAACTCCATATTCCGTTCCGGACACATAAATCTGGGCTTATCTTCCGCACTGATCGGCTCAGGAATGGCCATAGAAGAAAAATGGTTCAGACAGCATGTAAAACTATTACAAACAGCCGGAGAGGACAAAGAACTGGAAGCACTTCTTTTGAAACAAGGTATACATATCGAATATCTTGAGAAAGTATTTGTATACGATGAAAAAACCCAGAAAAAAGAAGTAATAAAAAATCAACGCAAACGCTGGCTGGCGGCTCAATTCAGTTCTTTATTTCATACCTTACCGGAACTACCCGCAGCTATTTTTAAAGGAAATATCGATTATTGTGATAAAATCATTCAATGGATGCTTCCACCAAGAATTATCCTGATGGCCGGAGTCGTATTTTTCACGGGTCTGATGACTTTAATCTCTTTGACAGCCTCATTAAAATGGTGGATACTAACCGGTTTTCTGATCCTGACCCTTCTTTTGGCTATCCCTTCACAGATGATAAATAAACGTTCTGTAAAAGCATTATTGCACATACCCTCGCTGGCCTGGATCATGATCACCAATATGTTCAGACTGAAAGGGGTGAACAAAAAGTTTATTCATACACAACATGGGGATTAATTCAGTTGACTTATTTGATTTTTATTGAGATATTTTACTATATTTATCACACTAAATTAAGATTTGATACTATGAAAATTGCTATAGAGGCTCAACGCATTTTCCGTACAAACAAACATGGGATGGATTTTGTGGCTTTGGAAACCATAAGAGAAATTCAAAAAATGGACAAAGAAAATGAATATTTCATTTTTGTAAGTCCAGGTGATGATCGTTGCCTGCAGGAAACAGAGAATGTACATATTATCGAATTAAGCTGCCCCACATACCCACTATGGGAACAAATAGCACTCCCGCACGCAATAAAAAAATTGAAACCGGATTTGCTCCATTGTACGAGTAATACAGCCCCGATACGATGCTCAGTACCTCTGGTACTCACGCTGCATGATATTATTTTTCTGG
>DALZBD010000225.1:0-6573 GCA_031977515.1 Bacteroides sp.
TTCAGGAATTCATAACCGCTCATGCCGACGCATTGAAGGAAAAGACAAAGAGACAAAGAAATAAAAAATAAATAAATGAGGTATCCTCCGACCGCCTTTGGGTAATGGGACGGTCGGAGGGAATGTCTGTTGTCCCTCTTCTGTTGCGTGGGCAAACAACAGCGCATCCTGTCCGCTGCCTTGTTCATCCCTAAGCCTGGGTCCGGAGAATTTCCGTTGGTTCAGGTCTGACAGGTATTCCTAAAAACAAATCCCACCTTATTTTTGTATACCTTTGCAGACGATTTTAAAATGATGCTCCCATGTCAAATGATAAAAGTCTGAAAGGTCATGCCGCGATGCTGGCAGCCAATGTATTGTGGGGATTGAATGCTCCTATCGGAAAATCGGTACTGGCTACATTCAGCGCTCTTTCGGTCACCACCTTCCGCATGGTAGGAGCTGCCATTGCATTCTGGCTACTTTCACTCTTTCTTCCCCGGGAGCACATAGACCACAAGGATATGCTCAGGCTATTCTTTGCAGCACTTTTCGGAGTGGTATTCAATCAGGGGATGTTTGTCTTCGGCCTGTCGCTCACCTCCCCGATCAATGCATCCATTGTGACGACGACTACCCCTATCATTACCATGATCGTGGCCGCTTTGTACCTCAAAGAGCCAGTCACCCACAAAAAAGTATTGGGCATATTTATCGGAGCCATGGGAGCCCTGATCCTCATACTCAGCAGCCAGACAGGTGGCACAGGCAAATCGGGCAGCATCTGGGGAGACATTCTCTGCCTGATCGCCCAATTCAGTTTCGCCATCTACCTGACTGTATTTCGCAGCCTGATCACGAAATATTCTCCGGTCACCATCAGCAAATGGTTGTTTATATACGCATCGCTTTGTTACATTCCCTTCTCTTACCGCGACATTGCCACGATAGATTTCAGTACTATACCTTGGGAATTATGGACACAGATCGGGTATGTGGTACTGGGAGCCACTTTCCTGTCGTATATATGTATGATGACCGGACAGAAACTCCTGCGCCCTACCATAGTAAGTATGTACAACTATGTACAACCCATTGTCGCTTCTATCGTGACCGTAGCATTGGGTATGGATGTATTCGGCTGGCAGAAAGGAATAGCCATCGGTCTGGTATTCCTGGGGGTATACATTGTCACACACAGTAAATCGCGGGCACAACTGGAGGCTGAAAATAAAGCCTGACCGATCGCACACAAAATCAACGGTACCTATTTCTGACCGCAGCATACTTTTGTCCGGGGTCTGACAATGATCCGGAGCAAATCCGGACTCACTCACAAATGAAATACAGGATTATTCAACGCAATAGCAATTTTCCATATTACATATATTAAAAAAAACAAAAAAAGGTTTTATATTTGCAACCTCGAACGACAAAACATCTGCGTTTATTTACTATAAAGAACATGAAAAGAAAACATTTACTACTCATTTGCGTAGGGGCTACCCTCGTTTTTTATTTAAACTCGTGTATCAACAAAGATTATGATTGGGACAATCTCAACAGAGAGATTACTTTCCAGATAGGGAATGTACCTCTGGGAGATGTTTCTCCGATTAAGATAGATGAAATCCTGGAAGACCGGGGTAATACAAAATTCATCTATGATGATGCTGGGAATATCTCCCTGCAATACAAAGGAGATATCGATATGGATCTTCCGAAATTCGGAGAGATCGAAATGAAAGACAAAGAGACAAGAAGAGTTAATCTGAAGAGCAAACTTTCAGCATTTTCTCCATTTTCTTATTCTACAGAGTTACCTTCTATTGAATTAATTGATGGAAGTGTAGACTATGTCATTCCAACGCCAGATAACAAAAGTAGCGATTGGAGCGTGGATATAACTGCTGTGGATTTCGAATCCTGCGACCTCGTTGTCCAGGTATATATGACAAACATAGAGATTCCCGATGCAGATAAAGCAAAACTACAGGTAGAGATTACTTTCCCGGAATCTATTATCTTTGATGATGAGAAAATAGAAGGCAATAAATTTTATGAAGAGATAGATCCACAGCTGATTACTGAAAACAACGGGATATACACGCTGACAAGTTTCTCTATCAGCAAATTTACTTACGACAATACAGATGAAGAGATTACCTACAAGGTTGGATTAAAGATCACAGATGACTTTAATTTCACCTTCAATGAAGACCCCGAATCTGAATCTGAATTTTATATGGTCTTCCATACTCCCGATCCACAGGCTGAAACGGTATATGCCGATGCTTCTTTCCTGCAGGAGATCAGCGACAAAGTAGATGGGATCGGTTCTTTGAGCGATATATTCGGTGAAGATGATGCTTTCCTGCTCAGGAATCCGGGAATGATCTTCAATCTTTCGACCAACATTGCATTTGACCTGAATCTGTCTATAGCCAATCTGACTGCATGGAATGCAACTGAAAGGGTAGAAATGAATGATATTACAAAAGACGGACTTCTCTTCTGTAAAGAGGATGCCTCACTCAACAATACAACCAGCCACTATATCGCCAAAACAAATGATCTCGGATATGCAGAAACAAATTATGTTTCCTCGGATCTCAACGAGATCTTAAGCATCAAACCGGAACAACTTACCTATCAGATCATTGCCAGAACCAATGGAGAGAATGCAGAAGATAAGGTTTCCGGACACTTCCCTTACAAAACCAAACCGGAAGTAAATGCACAGTATATCTTCAATGTTCCTTTCGACTTCGAGAATGTAAAGATCAACTTTGAAGAAAAAATGAAAGATGTATTCTCCGACGATGTGGCTGAAAAACTCTTCAACAACGAAGGAGAACTCATTATCGCTGCCGATCAGGTGGAAGTACAACTGGGAGGGGCGTCTTCACAAGCAGAAGTGAATATTTCGGCTACCATAGTAGTATATGACTACAATGACCGCCCCATTGATATCGAAATAAAAAGCGACATACTCCACAACGGCGAAAATACATTGGAGATCAAACTCAATGTCCGGAAGAATGATATAGAAAAAATGAAGAATGCCAGACACCTCGGATTCGACTTTACCATCGAGGGAAAAAATGTGGTACTGAACCAAACGGATCATATTACCATCAAGAAACTGAAATTCAAATCGACAGCTGGTATTTCATGGGAGTTCTAATAACGATTATCTGATTATTCTCAAACAATAAAACAATGACACAACATAAATTCTCTTTCGTTCTTTGCCTTCTGGTAGGGATAGCCACGGCTTCACTTTCTGCTCAGACCACGAATACGACTTACTTCATGAAGACATACAACAACCGGACTTCTCTGAATCCGGCGCTGAGACCTGAGCAAAACTACATGGGAATGCCCTTTCTGCTCAACAATCTGTATGTGGATGTAAAGACCAACTCTCTGAATATGGATCACCTGACCTTCCGCCAGGATGGGGAGCTATTGAGCTTCATGCACAAGGATGTATCAGCAGATAAGTTTCTCAAGGGTATATCCTCCGATAATTATGCGAATATGGATTTCAACTATACACTTTTCTCGTTCGGATTCTACAAAGGCAAAGGGTTCTGGAATGTGGATTTTAACCTGAAAGCACAGGTGGACGCCAACCTCCCCTACTCCGCTTTTGAATTGATGAAAAGAGGTTTTGCCATGAACGAGCCGTCTTACTACAATGTAAAGGACACCCGTATCAAAGCCAATACATACGCGGAACTGGGGGTAGGACATTCGCGTCCTTTCCTCGACAATACGTTGATCGTCGGAGCCAAAGCAAAAGTGCTGATGGGCTTTGCCAACTTCGACGCACATATCCGGGATATGAAAGTAAATGCGGGGTTAGACGAATGGGTGATCCGTTCGCATGCCACTCTTGACGGTTCGGCCCCGGGATTGTATCCGACCTTCGATGAAGAAGATAAATTCGATAGCTACGAATGGAAGGAGTCTTTTGGTATACCAGGCATGGGACTGGGTTTTGATCTGGGAGCAACGTATGCTCTCTCCGGTCTTGCAGACCTGACAGACGGTACCTGGGCAGATATTCTCAACAGATTGACAGTATCTCTGGCATTTACAGACCTGGGGTTCATCTCCTGGAGCAAAAGCAACAGCAGCCATCTCTACTCTTCGTTGGAGGATGAAGTAATCACGGGTAACTTTGAAATTGACTTTGACGATAATAATTCTTCACTGCAAGATGATATTGATAAGATCAAGGATAAATTCGAAGAGATCATTGAGTTCAAAGAGGGAGAAGCCAAAAGCCGTACCACGGGTCTGAGGACAAACATGAATATCGGTATAGAATACGAGATACTGAAAGAAAAATTATCTGCGGGATTCTTATCTACTACCTACTTCAATTCTTCAAAGAACGTGACGGAAGCTACGCTGGCACTCACCTACCGGCCTATAAAGTGTATAGAAACAGCATTGAGTTATTCTTTTGTATACAGTAAATTTGATACATTCGGATTTGCAGTGAATTTCAATCCGACCAAAGGAGTTCACTTCTTTCTGGCCAGTGACTACATCATCCCGCATATGAACAGCGAATTCATGCCGGTGACCAGCAAAGGGGTAAACCTGCAACTGGGACTTTCCATCCCTCTGGGGCCACGTGTAAAGCCAAAGAAATAACACCGGCTTGCAGGAGATCCCATTCCGGATCGGTTATCCGACAGGGTATGTCAGAAGTATGTAGTTTCATTGGCTTCTGACATACCCTTATTGCTTTTATATATAAAACGATTCATTGCCGATACGCAGGCACCATAGACAACCAAACAAAGAGAATGAAAACATAGCCGGAAGCAAAAAGGGAAACACAGCTGTCATTTTTTTCTCCGAAAGCAGTAGGTTATACAGATAATTTATTACATTTACCGCGCTATTTCATTCAACACCAACAACTATGAGCGCACGCAGAGTTACATTGAAGATCCACAACGAAGAGTACAATATACTCCGTCTTACCTATGGTTTTCACCGCCGGACAGATACAAAAGGTCGCCCTTCCACCGGTATGCTGGGCGGCCATATCTTCCTGCAACTTGAGTCTGCTCCACACACTCATCTTCTGGAACAGATGTTAATCAAAACCCTGCCGCCTGTGGCAGGAAGCCTGGAGATTGTAGAAGGAGAAGACGAAATATGTGTCCGGAAGATTGCTTTTCAGGACGCCTACCTCTACCAACATCAGGAGGAGTTGTGGACCGACTCTTCCCTTCCGATGCTGACCACACTCGCCATTACCCCTTTGCGCCTGGATATAAACCACACTGTCCGTCTCGATCGTCGCTGGCCACAGACCTATGGTTTCTGGTGGGATGTATACAAACCCCAAGAGAGAGGAACAGAGAAAGGCAGTGCCGGGGAAGAGCACGATACCGAAGTTGCCGGTATAGAGATCCTGACTCCGCTGGTACACCGGGAGCCCAACCGTACCGAAGGTATGGAGATCGGCCAGGAGTATGAACTCCGGGTCACCGGCTACACCAACGGCAGGCCCGAAGATCCGGAAAAGATCCGGTGGCAGTTCAGCTACATTTCCCACAAGGGAGAAGTGGTAGTAGGAACGTTTGAAGAACAACGGGGTGAACAGATTGTATACCATGCAGACGACAACGGAGCAATAGGAAACCGTATCACCTTTTATGCCTACGTCACAGACAAGGATTTGGGTGCTCAGTGCCAGGCGTATGTAAATCCTCTCTATCGCTACAAAGGTACCAAAGAATGGGGTAAACTGGGAGAAGGTATGGAACGCAAAAGCCAGCGCCTGAGTCTGGAAGAGATATGTAGGGAATGTAAACTCGACAAACAGGGACAGATCCGGGCCACTTCGCTGAACCGGATGAGTGAAGAGAAAGTGCGCAGTATATTTGAAGGCCGTTTCAGTCCAACGGGTGTAAAGAATGTATTGTCCAACAATGACAACCTGCTGCAAAGGGTACTGAATAGTTTTTATACCGGATCAGAACCAAAAATGAGCTTTGGACCGACATCGATCCTCTCCCAAAAATTGAAGGTAAACCCTACTTTCCAGGAATATTATAAGAAGTATTTGGGGGTAGTAAAAGAGATCATCGAAAATAAGAATTTAGTATTAGAGGTAATAAACGGAGAAGATATTGTAGAAGTATTTAAGAATATATATAAAACCAAAGTATCTGCCAGACCCAATTTCAGTCGGATCTCAGAAATTATACCCTACGATTATTACGGCCTGATGGGAGGTACCCAGAAAATCCGGGTGGACCTGGATGTCATACAGACCGATCAGTCTACCTATATAGTGAAAACCCGGATGTATATCGGTGACTGGTATGGAGCAGACAACGACGACATCAATGGTATGACCCTCAAAGGCGCGGTAGATAGTTTAAGTGCTTTTTTCTGGCTGCAACACCATTACGGATACCATCCTTTTGAAACAGAAATTATTTATGACTCTATCGATGTGATCAAATTATGAAAAGACTGATCTATTTTCTTCTGCCTACTTTGCTGGCATCCTGTCAATACGAGCAAAAACCCCTGCAAATACGACCTTTCACAGCA
>DALZBD010000226.1:0-6570 GCA_031977515.1 Bacteroides sp.
CCGACGGAGACGCCATCGGCTCTTCTCTGGGGCTCTGGCACTTTTTCAATTCCCAGGAGAAGATCGCCAATGTGATCGTACCGAATGCCTTTCCCGATTTTCTTCGCTGGATGCCTGGCAGCAAAGATATCCTGTGTTACGATAAATACCAGGAGTTTGCCGATAAGCTGATCCGGGAGGCAGATGTGATCTGTTGTGTGGATTTCAACGGGCTCAAACGGATCGACCGTATGGGGCCGGCCATTGCAGCCTCTCCGGCACGGAAGATCCTGATCGACCATCATCCTTATCCGGAAGACTTCTGCCGGATCGTGATCTCTCATCCGGAGATCTCCTCCACTTCCGAACTGGTGTTTCGCCTGATCTGTCGCATGGGGTATTTCAATGAGATCAGCAAGCAGGCCGCTGCCTGTATCTATACAGGTATGATGACGGATACAGGTAGTTTTACGTTCAACTCCAACAATCCGGAGATCTATTACATCATCAGTCAGTTGCTTTCCAAAGGGATTGATAAAGACGAGATCTACCGGAAGGTATATAACACCTATTCCGAAAGTCGTTTCCGGTTGATGGGATATGTGCTTACGCAAATGAAGGTGTACTCCGAGCATCATGCGGCATTAATCACGCTGACTGCGGAAGAGCAGAAACGTTTCGATTATATACGTGGAGACAGCGAAGGGTTTGTGAATATGCCTCTTTCCATACGCAATGTGCGTCTCTCCTGTTTCCTGCGTGAAGATACGGAGCGCCCGATGATCAAGGTCTCCCTGCGTTCGACAGGCAGTTTTCCCTGCAACCAGCTGGCGGCGGAGTATTTCAACGGGGGTGGTCATCTCAATGCCTCCGGTGGGGAGTTTACAGGTACGATGGAAGAGGCCATCCGGGTATATGAAAAAGCCATAGAGAAGTTTGCCCCTCTTCTAAAGGTTAAAAGTTAAGCGGTAAAGGTTAAAGGATCGGAACTTTCCTCTGTTTATTAGAGGTAGTTTCAATAAAATCAAATATTTTTGTAGCCAACTATATCATTTAATGAACAAAATGAAGAGACTCGTATACTTTTTTCTTTCCGTTTTTATTTTAGGAAGTGCTTTTTACAGCTGCGACAATTCGAAAACTTATGCAGAAAAACTGGCTGATGAGCGTAAGGCAATAGAAAGATACGTCAAAGAGCATAATATCAAGGTGATTTCGGAAGAGGAGTTTCTGAAAGATACAGTGACAGATCTTTCAAAAAACGAATATGTCTATTTCGACAATGGAGTGTATATGCAGATCGTGGATCGTGGTTCCGAAGAGGTTGCTGATACCTTCCGCAACGGTGAGATGATTCTGGTACGTTTTGTGGAAATGTTTCTGGAATCGGGAGATACCACCCGGGTAAGCAACTGGGATTCATCTTTCAATCCCTATCCGGAGGAGTTTCGCTTTATGAAATCAAGTACCACCATTCAGGGATTGTTTATGACGGACGGTCTTAACTTCAATAACAATACTTCTACAATGGCGACAGAATATGGTACCGCGGTGCCCAACGGATGGTTGGTGCCCCTGCAATATGTACGTAACAAGGCCCATGTAAAGATCATTGTTCCTTCCAAGATGGGACATGCTGTAAGTTCGCAGTATGTATATCCCTATTTCTATGACATCAGAAAATACGAACGATATTAATCTATCAACTTTTTAATCTTAAAATTTAACCTATGACTCTAATCAAATCTATCTCCGGTATACGTGGTACGATCGGAGGAAAGGCCGGAGAGGGACTCAATCCGTTGGATATCGTAAAGTTTACCTCTGCCTACGCTACATTGATCCGCAAAACCTGCAAGGTACAAAGCAATAAGATCGTTGTAGGGCGCGATGCCCGCATCTCCGGTGAGATGGTCAAAAACACAGTAGTCGGTACCCTGATGGGACTGGGCTGGGATGTGGTGGATATTGATCTGGCTTCTACGCCCACAACCGAACTGGCAGTGACTATGGAAGGTGCTGCCGGAGGGATTATCCTGACTGCTTCTCACAACCCCAGACAGTGGAACGCACTGAAATTGCTCAACGAGCGGGGCGAATTCCTCAATGCTCAGGAAGGGGAAGAGGTACTTCGCCTGGCAGAGGCCGAGGAGTTTGAATTTGCCGATGTGGATCATCTCGGTACCTATCGCAAAGATCTTTCTTACAACCAAAAACATATAGACAGTGTACTGGCATTGGAACTGGTAGACCGGGAAGCCATCCGTAAGGCAGGGTTTCGTGTGGCTATCGATTGTGTCAACTCTGTGGGAGGAATTATACTGCCGGAACTTCTGGAACAACTGGGCGTACAGCAGGTAGAGAAACTTTTCTGTGAACCGACCGGTAATTTTGCCCACAACCCGGAACCGTTGGAAAAGAACCTGACCGACATCATGCAACTGATGAAACAGAGTGATCTGGATGTTGCTTTTGTGGTGGACCCGGATGTGGATCGTCTGGCAGTGATCAGTGAAGACGGCAGTATGTACGGAGAGGAGTATACACTGGTGACTGTAGCCGACTATGTATTGAAACATACGCCGGGCAATACCGTATCCAACCTGAGCTCTACCCGTGCGTTGCGGGATGTGACCCAGCGCTATGGTATGTCGTACAGTGCCTCTGCCGTGGGTGAGGTGAATGTGGTGACTACGATGAAGGAGACCAACGCCGTGATCGGCGGAGAAGGCAACGGCGGAGTCATCTATCCGGCCAGCCACTACGGAAGAGATGCCCTGGTGGGGATTGCCCTTTTCCTGAGCCACCTCGCGCATGAAGGAAAGAAAGTAAGCGAAATACGTACTACCTATCCGGCCTATTACATGGCAAAGGACAAGGTAGACCTGACCCCGGATATTGATGTGGATGCTATCCTGCAGAAAGTAAAAGAGATCTATTCCAGTGAAGAGATCAATGATATCGACGGGGTGAAGATCGATTTTGAAGATAAATGGGTACACCTGCGCAAGAGCAATACCGAGCCTATTATCCGTATATACAGTGAGGCTGCCACTCCGGAAGCTGCACAGGAGATTGCCCGGAAGATCATGGATGTGATCCGTGAACTTGCCGGATAAGAGATACAAATAAACAATAGATAAAGAGCGGTTCTACAGACTGCTCTTTGTCGTATCTGCAGGGAGATGAATAAAGTGATGAAGGTTCCCTTTATTTGGTAATTACATACTAAAGTACATCGAATATATCTTATCTGTATAAAAATGAAAAAACTACTCATTATAGGATTGTGTTTCTTTTTTGTGATGCCTTTTGTCTCTTGTGATAATGACAATGAAGAACCACCTATAGTTATACCTGATCCCGATCCTACTCCTAATCCAGGCCCTGACCCTGATAATCCTTTTTCCAATACCTGGTTGTTCGATAATGAAGTCCTTATTTCCCATATTGTCGGTATTCCCGGAAATGTGACTTTTGATAAGGTGAAAGTACAGATCAGTGGCAAATGCTGGGATATTATACAGGAGGTAGAAGCAGCCTATGAAGATGGAAAAATAATATTGTCTCTTCCTACTGAATTTCCTGCGGAAAGTCTTTCTCAGGTTGTTCGTAGCGGTGATAGTAGTAGTGAAACCTATTACTGTGGTTTCTGGCCGGGTACTTCGGATGACACGGATGCACTTGTGGCAGGGTTAGGTGATATTATTGCCTACAAGGGTGAGCAGAGGGTAGGAATGATCAGTCTTACAGACTGGTCGGGTGAAGGATCTGTAGTAGATAAATTGTTTGTATTTTATCATTATGCCGATCGTCCTTTCAAACTTTCCGGGTCTAATGCTTCATACATATACAATGCATCTTTCAAAAAGGGCTGGAATGCTTATGGGCATATCTCTCAGACTGAAGGTGGAAGAACTCTTTGTACCACTACTATCGAAGAAGAAGCTCTTCCTGTATGGTATTTTAAATCGTGGATATATTAAAATTTGTTTTGTCTTCTCTGTAGAATTTAAGTTTATACTTGTACTTTTATATTATCCATACGCCTCTGTTAGATACTGCAAAAGATACTTAACAGGGGCGTATGTGGTATGATCAAACATCTTTTCTCTTTTGACTGTTTTAGAAAACAGCCGGGCAATTGCTGCCGGGGATTGTAGAAACTAAAATCAGAGAAAAGATATGTATAAAGATCTGAAAGGAAAAGTAGGAGTGGTGACCGGCTCTACTTCCGGCATTGGCGCAGCCATCATACGGCGCTTTGTGGAAGAAGGGATGAGAGTGGTAATCAATTATGTCGACGATGAAGAAGCCGCGGAAAAGATGGTCCAGGAGATCCGAAGCAAAGGAGGAGAGGCTGTAGCGGCTTATGCGGATGTGAAGAGTGAAGAGGATATTGCACAGTTGTTGCATACCACACTGGAGGCTTACGGCGATCTGGATGTATGGGTCAATAATGCCGGAGTACAGAAATCGGTACCTTCACATGAACTGTCTTTGAAAGAGTGGCAACGGGTGATAGATACCAACCTGACCGGCGTATTTATCGGTGCCCGGGAGGCAATTAATTATTTTTTGCGCAAGAACAAACGTGGGAATATTGTCAATATATCCAGTGTACACGAGATCATTCCCTGGCCTACCTATGCCCATTACACAGCCAGCAAAGGAGGGGTGAAACTTCTCACACAGACACTGGCGCTGGAATATGCATCGAAAGGGATTCGTATCAATTCCGTGGCTCCGGGTGGAATCGATACACCGATCAATGAAGAAAGTATGTCCGATCCTGAACAGAAAAAACGGGATGAAGTGGGTATACCTTTGGGATATATCGGCACACCGGAAGAGATTGCCAATGTAGCGGCATGGCTGGCTTCGGGAGAATCGAGCTATGTGACAGGTGCTACCATTGTCGCAGACGGAGGGCTGGTGCTTTATCCCTCACCCAGCGACACGCAGCAGTAGAGACGCATATTTGCGTCTCAAAATATGCGTTTTAGAAGTTGTGGCTATGCATGCATGTGTAGATCTGTGTTTAGGGAAATAACAAAACGTAGCCAATGAGACGCAAGGTATTGCGTCTCTACAAGTAAATCCATACATTGAAATGTCTCAATTTCCGGAAAAGAGGTCGGGAATGTATCCATGGCAGTATGTGTTTTTGGTAAGACCGGAAACAAGTATAGCAAAATTGTTTAACTTTGTATCTGATACGTTGGGATATCGCTGATCAGCACATAAACGTATCTCTCTGAAAATGTATACTAAAACCAAAGGAGGATATATGAGATCTGTTTTATTCTTTTGTACACTGTGGTTTGCTTTTGTTTCTCTGAGCGGACAACAAAAAACTTTCCACGACTTTACTGTGGAGAGTATTGACGGCAAGGAATTTCCCTTGTCACAACTGAAAGGAAAGAAAGTCCTGGTGGTGAATGTAGCTTCCAAATGCGGATTGACTCCCCAGTACGAACAGTTGCAGGCATTGTATGACATCTATGGAATGAATAATCTGGAGATCATCGCTTTTCCTGCCAATAATTTCGGTGAGCAGGAACCCGGTACCAATCAGGAGATCCTTACCTTCTGTCAGAAGAATTACGATGTCTCTTTCCCCATGATGGCCAAAATCTCTGTCAGTGGTGACGATATGCATCCTTTGTATGCGTGGCTGACACAGAAGGCACAGAATGGAAAGGAAGACGCACCGGTGAAATGGAATTTCCAGAAATTCCTGATAGATGAGAACGGAAACTGGGCAGGTACGGTAGAGCCCAAAGAAAGCCCTTTCAGTGAGGGTATTCTGAATTGGTTGGATAATTAATCCGATATCCGTACATAGCCTGAATCGTTTTTTCCCATCTGGGGTTTTACCAGTTTGGGAAAGTGGAGCATATAGAAGCGGCTTGTTATTTACTGTAAATGACAAGCCGCTTCTATAAATAATAACGAAGTTATAATACCCTGTCAATCTCCCCTTCAAAGTTGGGAGTAAATACACCTTTCCCCATATTCTCCCGGATGTATTGTTGCGTAAAGAAAGCACCTCCGTCCAACTCCTGACTGGGAGTGATCGGGCCAGAGTAGGTCGTTTTGTATACGAATACCAATTCCCGTTCGATCTCTGACTCAAATACATAACTGAACAGGAATTCAGGGGTGAAGTCGGTAATCCCCAGTTCCTCCTGTGCTTCCCGTTTCAGAGCCATATCCACGCTTTCACCCAGATCTACGTGTCCGCCTACAGCCGTATCCCACTTATCGGGTTGTATGTCTTTCCAGGCAGGACGCTTCTGCATATACAACTCTCCCTCTGTATTGAAAACATGGAGATGGATCACCGGATGGAGTTTCTTACTTCCATCGTGGCATTCACCACGTGTCGCTGCTCCTGTTATATTACCTTGTTCGTCTACTAAAGGGAACATTTCCTGCGGATTATCTTTCTGTATGGTATGCATTGTATGTATAAATGTTTAAAGTCTGATCGAATAGGATAAATGGAACTATCAAAGACGAAACTAAGAAACTATTTTGATTTTGACTGCGTCAATCTGCGATTTGTTCTTTCTTTTTTATCTATTT
>DALZBD010000227.1:0-6555 GCA_031977515.1 Bacteroides sp.
ACTTTATTTATAGGAGTAGCAGCGGTTAATAAAAAGGGTAATAGATAAAGCTCCAGAATAAAATAAAATGAGGAATTTGTTTTCGTCTCTGAAGTACGGGCTAACAAATCGGACTTTTGTTTGTTTTGAAAAGAAATAAGAAGCGAACCAAAGAATCATTTATTACTTAAATACCTTAACGATGAAAAAAATTGTATGGATAACCGTTACTGCAGCTTTACTGATGGCCTGTGGTGGATCAAAAGAGAAAAAAACTACAGGGGAAACCGGTTTTGTAGATAGTCTGTCCTCTATTGTGAGGCGTGTAATTGCCGATTCGGAAACCCGGATCTACGAAGGAATACTTCCGGGAGCAGATACGGAAGGTATCCGTTACCAGTTGGCCCTTACGTATGTAGATCAGGATTATATAGGTTCTTACCAGTTGAATCGGGTCTATATGGGTGCCGAAGATGGAAAGGATAAAACTTTCTCGGAAGATGGCCAGTTTTCTGCGAAACGGGGCATTCCTGCCAACGAAGATGCAGTAGTCTATCATCTGATACCAGACCGGGGAGAGAATGATCTCTATCTGCTGGTTAAGAACGATAGTACACTTACCTTATTAGATAATGATATGGGTATTCCGGAGAGCCAGTTTAATTATGACCTGATTCTGGTAAGACAGTAGATACGTTTGAAACACAAGCTGTATTTTTTATATATAAAAGAAGGAGGGTGTGTCAAAAGTCCAAATGTTCTTTGGTTTAGTTACAAATTGAAAGCAGTCGCTTACAATTTATAACTCTATCTGAGTCAAAGGAGACTTTTGGCACACCCTCATTCATTTAGAATAGCAGTGTATGGTGGGGAGACATATTTATATGCCTTCTTTTTCATGCAGGTTATCCTTTTTTCACTGTCCGGATGAGTAAAGAATACCTTGCTTACACTTTACAACTTACTCAAAAAACAATTTGATTTTTTAGTCAGTTCCATTTGTCAGGACTCCCGGAAGATCTGTTCATTCATCTTCTCCTTGGATCTCCTCATGGATGATCTGTTCCAACTCTTCAATCCGTTTTTCACGATTGAGTTGGATCTCTCTTTCATTCCATTCTTTGTGGTAAGCATTTACATCTGTTTCTACACAACCACATTGAACATATTCCATAGAAGCAGGGATCTCACTGCATCCGCATGGAAAGAGGGTATCGGGTTCCTGACTTGTAGCCTCTGCCGGAGTCTCAGTGGCATGGGGGAGCGGTCCGGAATGCCCGGACTTTTCTTTTTCACTACGTTGTGCGTCGGAATATGGGGTAGTCATACTTCTGAATTTTAAATTATAATTCTTACGACATTATTTGCCCGGATATTGTTTACCGATTTAGAAATTGTTTGGATTTTGCCTGCTTCTACGTCCGGAATATTCCCGAATATGAAAGAGAGAAAATCTGTTGGAAAAGGTTGCTCCCTGTTGAAAATCATTCTTTCTTCTATCTTCCATTGCTGTCTATCTGTATACAATTTCTCTTTCAAAGTAAACTTCCTGCTTCAATTCTTCGCATATTGGCAATAAATAGCTAATTTTGCATCCTTTATAGAGTATGCGTTGTCAAAGGGCAACAAACCTATCTTTTATCCGGGCAGAGAAGAACGCCCCAAAGGATCATAAAGGACAACGCGATCAACAAAGACCTGTTTATGACAACAACAGCCAAATTATTGCTTCACTGTCCCGATCGTCCGGGTATTCTGGCCGAAGTGACGGATTTTATCACAGTGAACAAAGGAAATATCATCTATCTGGACCAATACGTAGACCGGGTAGAGAATATCTTTTTCATGCGGATCGAATGGGAACTGACCGATTTCCTGGTACCTCAGGAGAAGATCGAAGACTATTTCGAAACCTTGTATGCACAGAAATACGGGATGAGTTTCCGGTTGTACTTCTCCGATCACAAACCCCGTATGGCTATTTTCGTTTCGAAAATGTCGCACTGTCTGTTTGACCTGTTGGCCCGCTATACAGCCGGAGAATGGAATGTAGAGATCCCGCTTATCGTCAGCAATCATCCCGATATGCAACATGTAGCCGAGCGTTTTGGTATCCCTTATCATATATTCCCTATTACCAAAGAGAACAAAGCCGAGCAGGAGCAACGGGAAATGGAACTTCTGTCCGAACACCGTGTCAATTTTATCGTGCTGGCACGTTATATGCAGGTGGTCTCCGAACAAATGATCAATGCCTATCCCAACCGGATCATCAATATACACCACTCTTTCCTGCCGGCTTTTGTCGGAGCGAAGCCTTATCATGCCGCTTTCGAGAGAGGGGTAAAGATCATTGGGGCTACCAGCCATTATGTGACCACCGAACTGGACGCCGGACCTATCATCGAACAGGATGTAGTGCGTATCACACATAAAGATTCCGTGCAGGATCTGGTCAATAAAGGAAAGGATCTGGAAAAGATCGTTTTGTCCAGAGCCGTTCAGAAGCACATCGAACGTAAAGTGCTTGCTTATAAAAACAAAACGGTTATTTTCAGTTAATAGCCCTTAGATCGATTCGTATGAATATAGCTATTATAAAATACAATGCCGGAAATATCTACTCTGTGGATTATGCCCTGAGAAGGCTGGGGGTGGAGGCAAAAGTAACTTCCGACACAGCCGAATTGCTGGCAGCCGATAAAGTGATCTTTCCCGGAGTGGGAGAGGCGGGAACATCTATGAACCATCTGAAAGCGACAGGAATGGACCGGGTGATCCTGGACCTGCGCCAATCCGTACTGGGCATTTGTCTGGGTATGCATGTGATGTGTCGTCATTCGGAAGAAGGCGATAGCGATTGTCTGGGCATTTTTGATGTGGATGTGAAGAAATTCTTACCTCAGCAGCAGACAGAAAAAGTGCCACACATGGGATGGAATACCCTGAAAGATACGAACAGCGATCTTTTCAAAGGATTCACCCAGGAAGAATATGTCTATTTTGTGCATAGCTACTATGTTCCGCTTTGTCCGTGGACTGCGGCAGAGACCGATTATATCCTTCCTTTCAGTGCGGCATTGCATAAAGACAATTATTACGCGACTCAGTTCCATCCGGAGAAAAGCGGATCGGTAGGAGAACGTATATTGAAGAATTTTCTGGAATTGAAATAAGTAAGTAGTTGTTCACATTTCATGGATGGTATAAGTGTAAATTTATAGCTTTTGTATTGTATACATGGTATAATTTCACGATGTATCTGTAGCCTTGTAGAGGCGTTGCAACTTAGCCTTCCCGATAAACCGGGACAAAGAGGGTCAGGAAAGTCTGAGGATACGAAGACCGACGCCACCCCAGGAACCTATTAATAAGACCCATGAGGTGAGTCCTGTAGGAACGGCACAAATGAAGAGCGTATATACAACTAAGTGTGAACCACTATTTAAGAATGGATAGTGAATATGAAATTACAACGTGTAATTTCAATCGTAAATTGATAAATGATAAATCAGATGATAGAGCTTATTCCTGCCATAGACATTATTGACGGAAAGTGTGTAAGACTTTCCCAGGGCGACTATGATACAAAGAAAGTATACAATGAAAACCCTGTGGAGGTGGCTCGGGAAATGGAAGATCACGGAATCCGCCGGTTGCATGTCGTAGACCTCGACGGGGCGGCCTCACAACATATCGTCAATTACAAAACCCTGGAAAGGATTGCTACGGCCACTTCCCTGGTCGTGGATTTTGGAGGAGGAGTAAAGAGCGATGAAGACCTGAAGATTGCTTTCGAAAGCGGTGCACACATGGTGACCGGTGGCAGTATCGCCGTCAAAGATCCCGCACTGTTTGGTGGTTGGATCGACCGGTATGGCAGTGAGAAGATTATTCTCGGGGCCGATGTGCGCGACAAGAAGATCGCTGTGCATGGCTGGAAAGACGAGAGCGCTGAAGAATTATTCCCTTTTCTGGAAAACTACCGGGAAAAAGGGATACGCAAGGTGATCTGTACGGACATCAGTTGCGACGGAATGCTGCAGGGGCCTTCCCTGGAACTGTATCAGGAGATATTACAGCTCTTCCCGGATCTGTATCTGATTGCCAGTGGCGGGGTGAGCCGGATAGAAGATATATACAGGCTGGAAGAGGCCGGAGTACCTGCTGTGATCTTCGGTAAGGCCCTCTATGAAGGGCATATTACCCTGAAAGAACTGGCACCTTTTCTGGGATAGAGAGTGAGGTAAAAGGCTCCCGGTACAACGATGTACCATTGGTAGCAGAAGAAATACAAAACCATACACAACGTGTTAGCAAAAAGAATAGTACCGTGTCTGGATATCAAAGACGGACAGACAGTAAAAGGAACCAATTTCGTCAATCTGCGTCAGGCCGGAGATCCGGTGGAGTTGGGACGTGCCTATAGTGAGCAGGGAGCCGATGAACTGGTGTTCTTAGACATTACGGCCAGCCACGAAGGACGCAAGACATTTGTCGAACTGGTACGGCGGATTGCTGCCAACATCAGTATTCCCTTCACCGTAGGAGGAGGGATCAATGAATTGCAGGATGTAGACCGGCTCTTGAACGCCGGGGCCGACAAGATCTCTATCAACTCTTCCGCGCTGCGTCGTCCGCAACTGATTGACGAGATAGCCCGGAATTTTGGCTCACAGGTGTGTGTTGTGGCAGTAGATGCCCGGCAGACCGAACAGGGATGGAAATGCTATCTCAATGGAGGACGGGTAGAGACTGACAGGGAACTCTTCGAATGGGCCTGTGAGGCTCAGGAGCGGGGAGCCGGAGAGATCCTCTTTACCAGTATGAATCACGATGGCGTGAAAGAGGGATATGCCAATGAAGCGCTGGCAACCCTTTCCGGCAGACTCTCCATACCTATTATCGCCTCCGGTGGTGCAGGTAGCCGGGAACACTTCCGGGACGCGTTTCTAGAAGGAAAAGCAGATGCAGCGCTGGCAGCCAGTGTTTTTCATTTCGGAGAAATAAAAATTCCCGAATTAAAATCGTATCTTTGCGACCAGGGAATTCCCATGCGTATCTGAACCGGGAGAGACCTGCAAACAGCAACTATAGAAAATCATAGAAATGAATATAGATTTCGATAAAATGGATGGCCTGGTACCAGCGATCATACAGGATCAGTTCACTCGTAAAGTACTTATGCTGGGCTTTATGAACAAGGAGGCTTATGAGAAGACAGTGGAGACCGGAAAGGTCACCTTCTTCAGCCGTACGAAGAACCGTCTGTGGACCAAAGGTGAGGAGAGTGGAAACTTTCTGCATGTCATCGATATAAAAGAAGACTGCGACCGGGATACCCTGCTGATCCAGGTGTCTCCGGTAGGGCCGGTGTGCCATACGGGTGAAGATACCTGCTGGGGAGAGAAGAACGACGAACCTCTGATGTTCCTGAAACACCTGCAGGCGTTTATTGACAAACGCTATCAGGAGATGCCGGAAAAATCCTATACCACCAGTCTGTTCCAGGACGGGATCAACCGCATGGCGCAGAAAGTAGGGGAAGAGGCAGTCGAAATGATCATTGAAGCAACGAATGGAAGCGACGAACGTATGATTTATGAGGGCTCTGATATGCTCTATCACCTGATCGTACTGCTTACTTCCAAAGGATATACGATTGAAGATCTTGCCCGTGAATTGCAGGTGAGACACAGCGAAACATGGAAGAAACACTGATCCGATACGAGAAGGTAGCTGTTTGTCAACAGGAATTGTGTGTACTGGAAAATATAGACTTCCGGTTGCATAAAGGAGAATTTGTCTACCTTATCGGAAAAGTCGGTTCGGGAAAGACCAGCCTGCTCAAAACTTTTTATGGCGAACTGGTTGCCACGGAAGGAGAGGCAGAAGTACTGGGATACAATATGCGTAAGATCAAACGCAAACACATTCCGCAATTGCGTCGTAAACTGGGGATCGTGTTTCAGGATTTCCAGTTACTGACCGATCGCACGGTCTACGACAACTTGGAATTTGTCTTGCGGGCTACAGGCTGGAAACACAAACGGGAAATACGCGATCGTATCGAAGAGGTGTTGCAGCAGGTAGGAATGGGAAACAAAGGGTATAAATTTCCCAATGAACTTTCCGGAGGAGAGCAACAGCGCATTGTGATCGCGCGGGCCATTCTCAACAGACCGGAGATCATTCTGGCGGATGAGCCGACAGGGAATCTGGATGCGGAAACAGGAAAAGAGATCACAACTCTCCTGCACCGTATTTGTGAAGCCGGTTCGGCGGTAGTGATGACCACCCACAACCAGTTGCTGTTACAGGAATTTCCGGGGATTGTATACCAGTGTGCCAATCACCATATTGTGAATGTGACAGAAAAGTATGGAGGTGCAGCGTGTGTGGGTGAAACCCACGAAGAAGAGGAGATTGTCACAGAAGAGGATGTGGAAACAAGACAAGAGATAATAAATTAGAAGCGACGAAAAGGCTGTTCTTTACTCGGTGAAGAGATCACTCTTCCGATCAGAAAGTGAAATAAGGATAGTCAATAAATTGTAAATCACTTAATTCAGTTAC
>DALZBD010000228.1:0-6536 GCA_031977515.1 Bacteroides sp.
CCCAGGGCTTCATCCACAATATTAAGGTAACGCAACTCATTGGTCGGGGTATAGTCACGCAGAAGGAAAAGTGGCAGCAAAGCCAGAAAATAGAAAAGCGGTAACCACCGGTTTCTCATATCTATCTGTTTTTATAACTTTTGTATCCGATCATCAGATTGCGGCAATAGGCTACAAATCCGACCGATTGTCCCAGGATCAGTACCGGGTCGTGCCGAATGAGACCATAAGAAATGATCACAGACGACCCAACGAGGCTCAGGATCCAGAAACCAGCAGGAAGAAGGGATTCTTTATGCTGGTAGGAATAGGCCCATTGATAGACAAAGCGCAGGGTAAAAATAACCTGTCCGGCCGAACCGAAGATAAGCAACCACATGGGGACTTTCTCGTTCTGGAAAAAGTTGCTGATAAAAGCCGAAAAATCATGCAGTACCATCCATCCGGCTATTACAGGAGTGAGCATCAATACTGCTTTGAAAAGTGTAGGAATCACTCCCCATAACCCCTTTTCATTGAGATTCCACAGATAGATGTAATAAGCAATGAATTGCCCCAGAATGATGGAGAAATCGTCTCGCAACCAACCATACATAAACAAAAGATAGGAGCCTATTATACTGAGGATCCAGAAGGCAGAAGGTGAAGTGACCTTCCTGTTTTTTTCAGAAACTATCCATTGGTAGAGTATCCGGGCGGAAAAAAAGAGTTGTGCCAGGAAACCAATTACATAGACTAAGGTACTTTCTTTCACTGTGGATTGTTGGCTAAGTTATTATCTCCAACATTGTAGTTTATGTATCTCTTCTTCATCCACCGGTAAGCAAAACAATCCATAAAAGGAGAGATCAGACGATTCCACAGATTGTATTTGGAGACTCCGGCCACACGCGGGAAGTGACGTACAGGAACCTGTTGCACACGCCCATGCTGCAATTGTATGAGTGCAGGCAGAAATCGATGCATACCGGTAAAGAAAGGAATACGTTTGGCGTAATCGGTATGCATGATCTTCAACGGACACCCGGTATCCTGTACACCGTCATTGGTCATCATCCGACGGAATCCGTTAGCTATTTTCGATTGCAGGTTCTTGAAGAATGAGTCTTTACGATTGGCACGTATTCCCATGACCAATTCATAAGAGTTGATATCTTTCAACAACAGATTAAAGTCTTCGGGAGTAGTCTGCAGGTCGGCATCCATATAGCCGACATAATCTGAATAAGCATAATCGATACCGGCTTTCATAGCGGCACTAAGGCCTGCGTTCTGTGCCAGATCCATATAGAAGAAGTGTTCGTTACGCGCACAAACTTCGCGTATCCGCCCCGGACTACTATCTTTGGAACCATCGTTCACAAAAAGTACACAAGCCTTGCATATACAATGCGGAAGGAACTCGCTCAATTTCTGTTCGAGAGTATATATATTGTCTTCCTCATTGTATACAGGAACGACAATAGTAAGCTGATAATCCTGCGATCTGTTCATTTATCTGTCAGCAATGTTTTATTCGGTCGGCAAAAGTAACAAAAAATGGCTGATAAAAAGAATAGATAACGGAATAAAACTATTTATAAATATCTTTTGTTTAAACTCTTATATATTACTCTTACAAAGAGATGACAGGATATAGACTTTTTTATACGTTTGTATCCTGCCATTAAGATAAAAACTGACAATGGCTTCACACCACCCACACCCCTCAGACCCTCACTCTCATGCGGTACGTTTTAGCTCTCTGAACAAAGCATTTATGTGGGGGATTGTTTTAAATCTGACTTTTGTAGCGGCAGAGTTCGGAGCGGGATTGTGGTACAACTCCCTGGCTCTGTTGTCTGATGCCGGACACAATCTGACTGATGTGATCAGTCTGGTGCTGGCTCTGCTGGCTTTTCGTCTTACACGCGTCCGTTCCAGTGAAAAATACACCTACGGATATAAGAAAAGTACCGTACTGGTCTCTCTTTTCAATGCCCTGCTCCTGCTGGTTGCTATCGGAGGTATCGTTTTTGAGAGTATTCATAAACTACGTCACCCATCACCCGTCCCGGGCATGGCTATTGCCGCGGTAGCCGGGATAGGCGTCGTGATCAATGGTTTCACAGCCTTTCTGTTTCTCAGAGAGAAGGATAAGGACCTGAATGTAAAAGGGGCATATCTGCACATGGCAGCCGATGCATTGGTGTCGGTAGGAGTGCTTATATCGGGTATTATTATGAGTCGCACCCATTGGTACATCATAGATCCGATCATCGGATTGGTCATAGCGGCAGTTATCTTCCTGTCTACCTGGGGATTGCTGTGTGACAGCATCCGTCTCTCTCTGGATGGCGTACCTGCAGGGATAAGTATGGAGGATGTGAAAAGTTGTATGGCGGGTGTGACAGGGGTAACATGTGTGTACCACCTACATATCTGGGCCATCAGTACTACGGAAAATGCATTGACGGCTCATGTGGTAGCGGAGTCTCCGGAAAGCACGGAACAGGTAAAGGCTGAGATACGGGAAAAATTGAAAAAATACCATATAGAGCACGTAACACTGGAGTTTGATGATGCTGCACGGATGAAGGAGGCGGAGTGTTGCTGAAATGGGTCAACAGGGTATTGTAAAAACAGGGATTGCCCACAAGATCCTGCGTGATTGTGTGGATCTATATAGGGGGCTATTCCAGTAAACTTTCGGTAAACTTCTACACGTAAAAGGAGGAGCAGATAAAAAAGACGTGTATATACACAGGCTCTTAAAGTAGTAGTACAACCAACCTGTTATAAAGAATAAGGGAGGTGGTCTTTACAGACACCTCCCTCTCCTGTTTTGTAAATGATCTCTATCAGGCTTTGCTGACATAGTCTGTGAGCCACGCTCCTACTTCAGAAGTCTTATAGACTTTTTCTCCTTCTACCTGAATGTCTCCGGTGCGTACCAGCTGATCCATGGAAGCATCTACTGCCTGACGGATCAGGGCTGCTTCTTCTTTGAGCCCGAATGCATAATCAAGCATCATGGCAGCAGACAGTACGGTGGCCAGTGGGTTGGCAATATCCTGTCCGGCAGCCTGGGGCCATGATCCGTGGATGGGTTCGAATACAGAAGTATGTGTACCGATAGAAGCAGAAGGCAACAATCCGAGTGAGCCGGTGATCACGGAGCTCTCGTCGGTCAGGATATCACCGAACATATTTTCCGTTACCATCACGTCGAACGAGGTAGGCCACTGGATCAGACGCATCGCTGCATTGTCTACAAACATGTATTCGGTCTCTACTTCGGGATACTTAGGTTCGATCTCTTTCGATACTTCTCTCCACAGACGTGAGGTGGCCAGTACGTTGGCTTTGTCTACGATGGTGAGTTTCTTGCGACGCTTCATGGCGTATTCATAGGCCAGTGTCACGATGCGCTCTACCTCTTCGCGGCTGTATACGCAGGTGTCGTAGGCTACGTTGCCGTCTTCGCTGCGACCTTGCGGACGACCGAAATACATTCCTCCGGTGAGTTCGCGGATACACATAAAGTCGGCCCCTTTTACCAGATCGGCACGCAAGGGAGATTTGTGGATCAGACTGTCGAAAGTAGTTACCGGACGGATGTTGGCATACAATCCGAGTTTCTTACGCATGGCCAGCAAGCCCTGTTCAGGACGTACTTTGGCAGCGGGGTTGTTGTCGAAACGCGGATCGCCTACAGCTCCGAACAACACGGCGTCACTCTTCATACACAGTTCGTGTGTTTCGTCGGGATAGGGATTGCCTACTTTGTCGATCGCATCCGCACCGCAGATACCATATTGGTATTCCAACTCATGTCCAAACTTCTTGCAAACTGCTTTAGTGACATCCAGTGCCACTGCTACGATCTCGGGACCGATCCCGTCGCCCGGGAGGACAGCAATATTCAATTTCATATCTTAAATGTGGTAACAACGGATCCCGGAGGGCAGTATATCTACGCTACCGGGATCGTTCATGGTTTATTTTGTTATTAATTCTCTATGATATTCAGCATCTTAATGGTGGCTTTGATAGCGGCCTCTGTCTGGTCGGCATCAAGTCCACGGGTGCGGAAGACTTTGTCTTCAAAACTCCAGGTGATCACGGTCTGTACGAATGCGTCGGTACGTCCTCCGGGAGGAATACTTACCGCATAGTTGATCAGCATCGGGAATTTACGTCCGAGCGTCACTTTGTATATCTTACGCAGCGCGCGTACAAACGCATCGTATTGTCCGTCTCCGGAAGAGCTCTCTTCGTACATCTCTCCATTGATCTCGATCCGCACATTGGCCATCGGTTTCAGTCCGTGGGCCAGGGTCACCATGTAGCTTTTGAGTTTGACACGGCTGCTGACACCCTCGTGTTTCAGTACATCGGAGATGATGTAGGGCAGATCTTCCTGGGTCACCAGTTCCTTTTTATCACCGAGTTCGATGATGCGCTCTGTTACTCTCTTCATCGACTCTTCGTCGAGTTCGAGTCCGAGACTCTCCAGGTTTTTCCGGATATTGGCTTTGCCACTGGTCTTCCCGAGTGCATATTCGCGTACGCGTCCAAAGCGTTCGGGCAGCAGATCGTTGTAGTAGAGGTTGTTCTTGTTATCTCCGTCGGCATGCACACCTGCCACCTGCGTAAACACATTCTCTCCTACGATGGGCTTATTGGCCGGGATCATGATCCCGGAATAGGACTCCACCACACGGCTGACGTCGTTGAGACGGCTTTCGTCGATATTGGTCTGTGCATTGAACTGATCTTTCAGGATAGCCTGTATACTGGCCAGCGGTGCGTTTCCGGCCCGCTCTCCCAATCCGTTGATGGTGGTATGCAATCCTTTGACCCCACTCAGTACAGCCGCCAGCGCGTTGCTCACCGCCAGGTCGTAGTCATTGTGCGGGTGGAAATCGAAATGCTTGTCAGGATAGCGTTTGTTCATCTTGCGCATAAACCCGATCACTTCGAGCGGATTAAGCACTCCCAAGGTATCGGGCAGCATGAAGCGTTTGATGGATGTATCTTTGAGGCCGTCCATCATCTGGAATACATATTCGGGAGAATCTTTCATGCCGTTGCTCCAGTCTTCGAGGTACACATTTACCTGAATATCGAGTTCGTCGGCATAAGCAATCACTGCGCGTATGTCGGCGAGATGCTCTTCCAGGGTTTTCTTGAGCTGGTGGGTACAGTGCTTGAGCGACCCCTTACACAGCAGGTTGATCACCCGGCAGCCGGTGGCATGGATCCAGTCGAGCGACGCGTGTCCGTCCACAAAACCCAGCACTTCCACTCTGTGTAGCATATTTCGGCGGGCGGCCCAGTCACAGATCATCTTCACCGCGTCGAATTCTCCTTCCGAGACGCGTGCCGAGGCTACCTCTACACGGTCTACTTTGAGTTCTTCCAGCAGTAGCCGTGCAATCATTAGTTTTTCATGGGGTACGAAGGAGACTCCGCTGGTCTGTTCACCGTCGCGGAGTGTCGTATCCATGATCTCTATCTTGACTGCTCTTCTTCCCATGCTTCGATCTTGTCTTTGTTACTGAGTAAGAAATCGATGTCGTCGAGTCCGTTGGCCAGGCAATGTTTCTTGTAGGCGTTGATCTCAAATGATTCGCTGCTTCCGGTGGCTTTGTTGGTAATGGTCTGCGCGGGAAGATTGATCTCTACTTCCGTTTTCGGGTCTTTACTGATGGAGTCGAACAACTCTGCCAGGAAAGGCTCGCTCACCACTACGGGAAGCACAAAGTTGTTCAACGCATTGTTGCGGAAGATATCGGCAAAGAAACTGCTGACTACCACGCGGAGTCCGTATCCGGCAATGGCCCAGGCAGCATGTTCACGGCTCGATCCGGAACCGAAGTTCTTTCCTCCGACCAGTACTTTACCGGAGTAGGTAGGATCGTTGAGTACGAAGGTATCTATTTTGTTGCCCTCTTTGTCGTAACGCCAGTCACGGAAAAGATTGTCTCCGAAACCCTCTTTGGTAGTGGCTTTGAGGAAACGCGCAGGGATGATCTGGTCGGTGTCCACATTTTCCAACGGAAGAGGCACACAGGTAGATGTCAGTATATTGAATTTTTCTTTCATTGTTTTGCAATCTATGGGATGAAACGTCTGATTAAAGCAAAGTACGCGGATCGGTGATCACTCCGGTAATAGCAGCAGCAGCGGCCACCAGCGGACTGGCCAGCAGGGTGCGGGCACCGGGTCCCTGGCGTCCTTCGAAGTTACGGTTGGAAGTGGATACCGCGTATTTTCCGGCAGGCACTTTGTCGTCGTTCATGGCCAGACAGGCAGAGCATCCGGGCTGGCGCAGGGTGAAGCCTGCCTCTTCGAAGATCTTGTCAAGTCCTTCCCGGCGGATCTCTTCATCTACAATCCATGACCCGGGCACGAGCCATGCCACGATACCGTCGGCTTTTTTCTTGCCTTTCACCAACGAAGCGAACTCACGGAAATCTTCGATGCGTCCGTTGGTACAGGAGCCGAGGAATACATAGTCTACCGGTTTGCCCAGTAGACTTTCACCGGCT
>DALZBD010000229.1:0-6520 GCA_031977515.1 Bacteroides sp.
GGCAACATAGAGGGAAAGATGGAGCAGGATTTTTTCGGCAACCGTCAGACCCCGTACAAGCTGGTCAACAACAAAGTGATCGTGCCCTCACCGGAGGAACAGGAACAAAACCCCCGTTCGCGTAGTGCCAAACTGCGGATCGCGGAAAAAAGATAAGTTGAAAAATCAAGGGAGTGTCTGACCATGGAAGAAGAACAAGCAACCACACCACCCAAAGAGGAGAAGAAAAAAAATCGTACCTCTATCAAAAGTATCCTGGGAGGAGATATCCTGGGAAGTGATTTCCTGGGTCGTCAGGTAAAACTGCTGATCCTTGTCATTCTGCTTACGATCGTCTACATCCACAACCGATACGCCAGCCAGAGACAAATACTGGAAATAGATCAGTTAAAAAAGGAGTTGATAGACATCAAATACGACGCACTCACACGTAACTCGGAACTCATGGAGAAAAGCCGTCAATCGCGCATCGAAGAGTACATCTCTGCAAAGGAGACAGACCTGCAGACCTCCACGCATCCGCCTTACCTGATCAGAAAATAAGATAACACACCTTCTGACTTCCCGGAAGCTACTGCCTACGAAAAGACAAAGAACAAACCTGCAAAAAAGAAAGACTTGTGGCTGTAAACAAGAAAAACATAATGACCCGCTATTTTTTCGTCATCCTGATCTTTGGGCTGACGGGCATAGCAATTATTGTCAAAGCGGCAGTCATCATGTTTGCCGAAAGAGAATACTGGAACGAGGTAGCCGACCGTTTCGTGAAAGAAAATGTTGCCGTAGCTCCTACCCGGGGCAATATCCTCTCTGCCGATGGGAAACTCATGGCAAGTTCATTGCCGGAATATCGTATCTACATGGACTTTCTGGCCGGAGGAATAAAGAAAGACACGATGCTCATGAACCATATCGATGAGATCAGCGAAGGGTTGCATCGCATATTCCCCGACCAAAGCACCGCTTCTTTCAAAGCACACCTGCTGAAAGGGCGCAAGCAAGGCAGCCGCAACTACTTGATCTATCCCAAACGCATCTCCTACATCCAATACAAGGAGGCAAAAAAACTCCCGGTATTCAGCATGAACCGATTCGCAGGAGGTTTTCACGAACTGGCCTATAACCAACGGAAGAAACCCTTCGGTTCACTGGCCACCCGCACCCTCGGAGATGTATACGCCGATGCATCGCAAGGAGCAAAGAACGGTATAGAACTCGCATTCGACAGCCTGCTGAAAGGAAAAGACGGCATCACCCGCCGGCAAAAGGTAAAGAACAAATATCTCAACATTGTAGAGATACCGCCTATCGATGGATACGACGTCATCTCCACCATTGATGTAGACATACAGGACATCTGCGAAAAGGCATTGCTCGACAAATTGCAGGAGATCAACGGCACGGTGGGCGTGGTAGCACTCATGGAAGTAGCCACCGGTGAAGTAAAAGCCATCGTAAACATGACCAAAGGTAGCGATGGCAGGTATTACGAAGTACGCAACAACGCCATCAGTGATATGCTCGAGCCCGGATCGACATTCAAAACAGCCTCTATCATGGTGGCACTAGAAGATGGTAAGATCACACCGGATACCGAGGTAGACACCGGAAACGGGGTCATGACCATGTACGGACGTCAGATGCGTGACCACAACTGGCGACGGGGTGGCTATCAGAAACTCGACGTCACACAGATTATGATGGTATCCTCCAATATCGGAGTATCCTACCTGATCGACAAACACTACAGCAACGATCCGCAGAAATTCGTGGATGGGTTGAAGCGCATGAGCCTCGACCAGCCGCTCAACCTGCAGATCTCCGGAGAGGGAAAACCCAATATCCGTGGGCCGGAAGAACGCTATTTTGCCAAGACTACCTTACCATGGATGAGTATCGGATACGAGACACAGGTCCCCCCGATGAATACGCTGGCCTTCTACAACGCCATTGCCAACAACGGCACGATGGTGCGCCCCAAGCTGGTCAAAGGCATTGCACGCGACGGAGAGATCGTAGAAGAATACCCAACAGAGATCATCAATCCGGCTATCTGCTCCCAACGGACACTGGATCAGATCCGGGAAATTCTGCAAAAGGTAGTAAGTGACGGACTCGCCAAGCCGGCAGGATCGAAGCAATTCAACGTTTCCGGAAAGACAGGAACGGCACAGATCTCTCAGGGAACAGCCGGATACAAGACGGGAACGGTCAACTATCTGGTCAGCTTCTGCGGTTACTTTCCTTCCGAAGCGCCAAAGTATACTTGCATCGTAGCCATACAAAAGCCCGGACTTCCCGCCTCCGGTGGTCTGATGGCAGGAAGTGTCTTCGGCAGGATCGCCGAAAGAGTATATGCCAAAGACCTCCGGTTGGACATCCGCAACGCCATCGACAGCACCTCCATCGTGATACCTGATGTGAAACCGGGCCAGCTTATCGAAACCAGACAGGTACTCGAAGTCCTGAAGATACAGACCCAGGCACCTTTCCGGGCAAAGAAAGGAGAAGAAGTATGGGGAGTAGCACAAAGCAATACCGAAAACGTAAAGCTGGAAGAACGCCAGTTGGCAAGCGATCAGGTACCTAATGTCGTGGGGATGGGAGCAAAAGATGCTGTTTATTTGTTAGAAAGCAGAGGACTCAAAGTTTCCCTCTCCGGAGTAGGCAAAGTGCGGAAGCAATCCATTGCCCAGGGTACCCCTGTACGGAAAGGTCAGACCATCTCCATCCAGTTGCAATAAATAAAGAAAAACCTATAAACCAAAAAGGTATGAGAGTAGAAGAATTGATCAAAGGAATAAAGACAGAAGAGCTGATCGGCTCTCCGGAAAGAGAAGTGACGGATGTGAATACCGATTCACGTCGGATCGCACCGGGACATCTCTTCATTGCGGTGAAAGGCACACAGACCGATGGCCATACCTATATATCTTCTGCCATAGAAAAGGGAGCAACAGTCGTTGTCTGCCAGGAACTGCCTGCGGAGCTGAAAGAGGAGGTTACCTACATCCGTGTAGCCGACAGTGAAGAGGCAGTTGGAAAGATCGCTACTCGCTTTTTCGGAGATCCGACATCCAAGCTTGAGTTGGTCGGTGTCACAGGAACCAATGGAAAAACCACCATTGCTACATTATTATACGATACATTCCGCTATTTCGGATACAAGACCGGACTGCTCTCTACCGTATGCAATTACATAGATGGGAAACCCCTTCCCACCGAACATACCACTCCCGACCCGGTCACCCTCAACCGATTGCTTGGACAGATGGCTGACGAAGGGTGCAAATATGTATTTATGGAGGTAAGCTCGCATGCCGTAGAGCAGAAACGCATCAGTGGCCTGCGGTTTGCGGGAGGTATATTTACCAACCTCACCCGCGACCACCTCGACTACCACAAGACAGTAGAAAACTACCTGAAAGCCAAAAAGAAATTCTTCGACGACCTGCCAAAGAATGCTTTCAGTCTCACCAATGCCGACGATAAGAACGGACTGGTGATGACGCAAAACACCCGTTCCAGAGTATATACCTATTCACTTCGTAGTCTGGCCGACTTCAAAGGTCGCATCCTGGAAGCCCACTTCGAAGGAATGATACTGGAGTTCAACCGCAGAGAGGTAGCCGTACAGTTTATCGGCAAGTTCAATGCGTACAACCTTCTGGCCGTATTTGGTGCCGCCGTACTGCTGGGTAAAAAAGAGGAAGAGGTATTGCTGGCACTCAGCACCCTGCATCCGGTAGCCGGGCGGTTCGATGCCCTGCGCTCCCATACCGGATATACAGCCATTGTGGACTATGCCCATACGCCTGACGCACTGGTGAACGTGCTCAACGCCATTCACGGTGTATTGGAAGGAAAAGGAAATGTGATCACCGTGGTAGGTGCCGGAGGCAACCGCGACAAAGGCAAACGTCCGATCATGGCCAAAGAAGCGGCCAAAGCAAGCAACCGGGTGATCATCACCTCCGACAATCCCCGTTTCGAAGAGCCACAGGATATCATCAACGATATGCTGGCAGGGCTGGATGCGACAGACATGACCCGGACACTAAGCATTGCCGACCGCAAAGAGGCCATCCGCACAGCCTGTATGCTGGCACAGCCGGGAGATGTGATATTGGTAGCAGGAAAAGGACATGAAAACTACCAGGATGTCAAAGGAGTGAAACACCATTTCGATGACAAAGAGGTGATCCGGGAGATTTTTGCCACCCTCTCCCCGAACAAATAAGTATTCGGACAGATTAATGTAAAGGAGAAATAGTAAATTGTAAATCAGTAAATCGTAAATAAACATCATGTTATATTATCTCTTTCAATGGTTACGTGATTTCAACGTACCGGGAGCCGGGGTTTTTGCCTACACCTCCTTCCGTGCATTGATGGCCATTATCCTTGCGCTTCTTATCTCCAGCATATTCGGAGAAAAGTTTATTGCCCTACTCAAACGCAAGCAGATCACAGAAGTACAACGCGATGCTGCCATCGATCCGTTTGGTGTGAATAAAACAGGTGTTCCCAGCATGGGAGGTGTTATCATCATTGTAGCCATTCTGGTACCTTGCCTTTTGTTGGGAAGGTTGGATAATATATATATGGTACTGATGCTCGTCACCACCGTATGGCTGGGTATGCTCGGATTTCTGGACGACTACATCAAGATATTCAAAAAACACAAAGACGGTCTGAGAGGCAGGTACAAAATACTGGGACAAGCCGTTCTGGGATTGTTCATCGGGCTCACCCTCTACCTGAGCCCACAGGTAGTGATCCGTGAAAACATCGAGATCCAGACATCCGGAGAGGAGATAGAGGTGGTCCATGCCAATCAGAACATCAAATCGACCAAAACCACCATTCCCTTCCTGAAAAACAACAACCTCGATTACGCCAATTTTGTATGGTTTCTCGGAGACAAAGCTCAGGCAGCCGGATGGATTGTATTTGTGTTCGTCACCATCTTTGTGGTAACTGCCGTATCCAACGGAGCCAACCTCAACGACGGCATGGACGGGATGACAGCCGGAAACTCCGCCATCATTGGTGTCACCCTCGGTATACTGGCCTATGTATCCAGTCACATTGAATTTGCCAGCTACCTCAATATCATGTACATACCCGGTACCGAAGAGCTGGTGATCTTTATATGCGCCTTTATCGGAGCCATGATCGGTTTCCTCTGGTACAACGCCTATCCGGCTCAGGTATTCATGGGAGACACAGGTAGCCTGACCATCGGAGGGATCATTGCTGTATATGCCATCATCATACACAAAGAATTACTAATACCGATCCTTTGCGGGATATTCTTCATCGAAAGTCTCTCCGTGATCCTGCAAACCCGGTATTTCAAAATGGGAAAAAAGAAAGGGGTGAAGCAACGGGTATTCAAACGCGCTCCTTTCCACGACCATTTCCGTACCACCGTTTCACAACTCGACACAACATGCCGCTACATCATATCCAAACCGGACAGCGTATTCCACGAAGCAAAGATCACCGTTCGCTTCTGGATCGCATCCATCGTACTGGCGGCCATTACTATAATCACACTAAAGATCAGATAACATGGCAAAGAGGATCGTAGTTTTAGGGGCAGGCGAAAGCGGAGCGGGTGCTGCAGTACTCGCCAAAGTAAAAGGATTCGACACCTTCGTGTCGGATATGTCCACCATCAAAGACACGTACAAAAAGCAACTCGACCAATACGGGATCGCCTGGGAAGAAGGACAACACACAGAAGAACTCATTCTGAATGCTACGGAAGTGATCAAAAGTCCGGGCATTCCCAACGAAGCCCCCATCATCCGTAAACTCGAAGAGCAGGGTACACCCATTATCTCCGAGATAGAGTTTGCCGGTCGCTACACCGATGCGAAGATGGTTTGCATCACCGGGTCCAACGGGAAGACGACCACCACTTCGCTCATCTATCATATATTCAAAAGCGCCGGCCTCAACGTAGGACTGGCAGGCAATATCGGCAAAAGCCTCGCTCTGCAGGTAGCCGAAGAAGATTACGACTATTATGTGATCGAACTCAGTTCGTTCCAACTGGACAATATGTACAATTTCCGCGCAAATATCGCGGTACTGATGAACATCACTCCCGATCACCTGGATCGTTACGACCACTGTATGCAGAACTACATCGACTCGAAATTCCGCATCACACGCAATCAGACCGATGAAGACGCATTCATTTTCTGGGGGGATGATCCCATCATCAACGAACAACTCGACCGCCACGGTATACACGCACACCTCTACCCTTTTTCTGCCATGAAAAAAGAAGGAGTCATCGGGTATGTGGAAGACGAAGAGGTAGTCATCACCAAGCCTACTGACTTCAACATGGAACAGGAAAGACTGGCGCTTACCGGAATGCACAATCTGTATAACTCGCTGGCTGCCGGTATCTCGGCCAACCTGGCGGGAATTCAGAAAGAGTCGATCCGCAAAGCATTGTCCGACTTCCAGGGAGTAGAACACCGTCTGGAGAAAGTAGCCC
>DALZBD010000230.1:0-6520 GCA_031977515.1 Bacteroides sp.
CCGAAGTTAGCTGTAGTTTCGTCTACATTAGGTGTATATATGTTCAGGTTCTCGAATTCTATTTTTCCGATCTCAGCATTATTTGGTAATCTGAAGTTTGCTGCGATAGCAAAGTTTGCATATCCATCCAGTGAATACTTAGATACAAATTTCACAGATTTGTTAATGGTAACAGCATTCAAGTTGTATACGAGTCCGCCTTTTACCAATACAGTGGCGTAGTCGTCCAGATCATCGAGGAAGGCTGTGGTGATCATATCCGCAGCTTCATCATCGGGATACTGCGTAAGGTCGAACATATTTTCGTATTCCTGTATAGCTTTGGTGCGGAATGTTTTCTTTCCACGATAGGCTTCATCCGGCATAGGCGTATAGTTTGTTCCGGGTGCAGGGGCTGCAGGCATTTCTCCTACATACACTTTCAACTTATAAGATTTATCCGGCTCCAGTCCATCGATGATAAAAGAGTTTTCTGTGACCTGCGAAATATCATAACGGTAGATTATACTATCACTGGAGTTTGTCAGATCCAATACAGTATAGGGCTCTTCGGGAGTATCCCAACGAAGAATAACAGCCTCATCTGTAATTTCTGTTTCTAATATACTTCTCAATGAAGTAGGGTAATCATCTGTCGTGATATCTTTCGGTACATAGAAGTAAGACTCCATGCTTGTTCCCACAGCTTTGATACGTACATAGTATTTTGTATCCCAGGCCAGTTGTTCATTTTCCCCGAAGACGTATTTAGGATCAACTGCAGTAACATCAGTGATGACACCGGTGGCTTCCGGAGTAAATCCTGTATCGTGTGCACCCACGGAATCCCGGAAAAGCTCCAGATCGTATCGGATCGCTTCTGCAATTCCTGTTTCTATTTCTACAGTGATTAATGCCATACCGTCGTACGTGGTGGCTGACAACGAAGCAATGGGTCTGAACAGACGGTCTGCTTCCATTTTGTCATCATCGTCACATGCTGTGAACGTAAATGTCAGGATTCCCAGGACAAATACACTCCATGATTTTATATTGAATATATTTTTCATAATTAGCTCTTTTAATTCATTGTTAATACCAGTCCGTATCCTTCGTTGCTGAGTACTCCATTACTTGCTACTACGATAGAATAAGGTATGGGAAGTAAATAAGGAACAGGCTCATTACCTGTAGTTCCTTTGTATCCACGGTATGTATACTTGATGTAATCACACTCTTCGTATACTTTGTTACCATCTGCATCTCTGATATCTTCTCCATCTTCATCTTTTACTGTTTGCATCAGGTTGGAAGTCCAGTTAAGTTTTACATACGCACCACTGTTTACCTTCAGGTCATCGTATTTGCTCACTGTATTGGTCGGTTTGTCATCATCACCCAGGCGTGTATATAAATCATTGGCAAATTCCAGCATTTCAGTGGTCCATCCGGTTACAGGAGATATACCATCTACCAAAGTATAATACAATTCGTTGGGAAGATCAGCATATTTTGCAACTTCCGGATTGTTGAGTTCAAGACCTACTCCGGCTTTACCCATGTTTGTTAGGACTTCTTTGGTTTCCAGGATTTTCTTTCCATACAGATTCCAACGGCCCAAGTCAAATTTTCTCAGACATTCTCCACCAAATTCCCAGGCACGTTCGTTGACGATAGCGTTGTGGAAATCTTCCTGAGTAGTCAGGTTGTTTACATATTGTTCTACCATTCTGTTCTGATCTTCTGCATCAAACGCTCTTTTACGTACCTGTTTAAGTAGATTTTTAGCTTCTGTTGTCGGACCATTCAATTCATTTTCCGCTTCTGCATACATCAGCAGAACATCTGAATAACGCATCACAGGCCAGTTGATACCTGTTGACTTATCTGCACTTGACCCGGGTGATTCATTCAGCCACAGACGACACCATTTCACAGGATTCATCTGATTGATATTGGCAGGTTCTTCTTTGGAGTCTGTTTTATATTTCACAAGAGAAACTGTTGCATCCCTTCTTTTATCTCTTTTGTCAAAAGAATAGTAGTAATTTCCCGGGAAACAGATATATGTACTTCCTGAACCATACGTTCCTCCGGATACGGTACGACCGATACACCAGCCTACATCACCACCACCGTTTTTCACAAATCCGACTTCGAAAAGCATATCTCCATCGTTGTTGATGATGAACTGACATTGGTCTTTGAAGATTTTTGCGAAGTCTTCGTTGAGGGAATGTCTGTTGGAATTAATAAGTTTCTGTGCATATTTTTTTGCAATTTCCAGATATTCTCTGTAGTCACTTGGGCGTTTCATTGTACCATCTTCCTGCATGGAGTATCCTGCGCGGAACATAGCCAGACGTACGATCATTCCCATAGCAAAATCACGGTTCATGCGTTCCACGCTGATTTCTGATGCCCATTTCATCTCTTCTTCACAATCAATAAGATCCTGGATCAGATAGCTATATATAGTATCTGTACTTACTCTGGGAGTATTGTTATCTTTATCGGCAGTGGAAGGAGTAGTGGCAAAAGGAACATCTCCCCAATAATTACATGCCATAAAATACCAGTAAGCTCTCAGGCATTTACTTTCTCCTCTCAGTTGTCTCATGGTTGCATCTCCGTCTGCATAGAGTTTACTTTCTTCTATACCTTCGATACATTGATTGGCACGGTCAATGGCCAGGAATGTATTGGTCCAGGCTTTTTCTATATCTGACCAGTTATTCAGAATACCACCTTCGAGAGACCATACGTCCATACGATGCGCCCCTTGTGGAGTTGAATTAACACTATTGGCTTCTACGTCTGTATTCTGCATAAATACGTTCGACATTCTGGATGTATAGGGGTCTTGTGCAAATGGGGCGTAGGCTCCTAACACCATTTTGTATGCATCATCTGTATTGGAGAACAGATAATCTTTCTCAAAAGAAGAGGGAGAGTCTACGGACAGAAAATCATCACATGCAGTAAATAGCATTACTGACAATAAAGAGGTGATGTATATAAATTTTCTTTTCATTGTATTTCTATTTTAGTTTTAGAATGTGATGTTGGCACCTAAGGTCCAGGAAAAACTCTTTGGGTAAGAAGAGAAGTCAACACCCGGGGTCAGTCCGGAAGTCGAAGAGCTACGTACCGGTGAACTTACTTCAGGGTCATATCCTGAATACTTTGTCCAGCAATATACATTGTTGAGTGTGCAATATACTCTCAATTGCTGACAGGCGAATGTACGTGTCAGTTTTTTAGGTACGGTATATCCTACAGTAATGTTTTGCAGACGCAGGAACGAACCATCTTCAATAGCCCAGGAGTGAGGTACCACATTGGCGCTACCGAAAGAAAGGGGAGACCAGTATTCTTTGGCATTGGCTCCTTCGTTGTATTTGGCCAGATCTGACAATGAGGTCAGCAACTTCCCGTTTTCATCAATATAAGAGTACCTGTTGCCTTGATTCATGAAAGCGAGGAGATTGGCATTCGTTGTACGGTATTCCTGAGACGATGCGATCTTATTGGCGTTGTATATCTTATTACCATATACCCAGTTGAACATGACGGAGAGATCAAAATCATAAATGATTCCGTTGATCCCAAATCCTCCTGTATGTTTTGGGGTGGTTTTTCCGATGATCTGACGGTCATCGAGAGTAATTTTGCCGTCACCATCCAGATCTTTGAATTTGATCGCTCCCGGACGCACACCAATTCTTCCCGTAGCCACACTTGAAGTCGGAGCTACCGGCTTACCATCTCCACCGGTTTTTACGACATATTCTCCGTTTTCATATCCCGAGAAATCATCTGTAGTATAATAACCGTCTGTTACAAATCCATAGATCAAACCTACCGGCTGTCCTACGATCACGCGGTAATCGTCGCGTCCGGTAAGGTCAGAACTTGCCCAACCCGATTCGTATTCCTGTTGCAGGATCCCATCGGCCAGCTTATCTACCTTGGATTTATTTACACCGATATTGAAGTTTGCAGAAAGAGAATAGTTTTTCTTTTCAATGATATATGCGTTCAGCGTCAGTTCCACACCACGATTGGAAGTTTGTCCCACGTTGCGTTGCTGAGTGGTGTATCCCGGAGCTACTACAGCACTGGTGATCAGTAGGTCTTTGGTGGTATTCCAGTAGAGATCCATGTTTCCGGTCAGTCTTTCGTGGAAGATTCCGAAGTCAAGACCTAAATTTCGGGTAACGGTTGTTTCCCATTTCAACTTGGGATTGGCCATGATGCTGTTGGTTGCTACATAATATGGATTCATTACATCACCTACACCATAAGGCTTGTTGGTTGTAATCTTATAATCCAGTTTATAGAGAGAAGAAGCAATGCGGTTGTTACCTACTGTACCGTAGCTCAGACGAACTTTCAGATTGGATAGCCAGTCTCTTGTACCTTCCATAAAGTTTTCCTCAGAGACTCTCCAAGCGAATGCACCAGCGGGGAAGTAGCCCCACTGATTGCCGGGAGCAAACTTACTGGAACCGTCAGCACGGAATGTGAAAGTAAACAGGTAACGATCATCATAGTTATATCCCAGACGTCCGAAGAAAGAAGCCATGTTGTTATTGGGTGACACATAGGAAGTAACAGTAGATGAACCAATCTCCCCGGAGTTCAGACCCATATTTGCAAAAATCTTTTCCGGAGTCAGGTCTCTGTTGAAGTATTTGGCCTTCATATAGTTGTTCTCGTCACCCGAAGATACTACCTCCTGACCAAACAGTACATTGAAGTCATGTTTTTGTATTTTGAAACGGTAGGTCAGTGTATTGGCCACACGGTATTTCCATGTATTGGTCTTTTTCCAATCCACTACCGGCAGATTTGCACCTTCATTACCAGCCACGTTGGTTGTTGGTCCCCAGAAATTCTTTTCTTCATTGAAGCCGTAATCATATCCACCTTCCAATCGATAAGTCAGACCGTCAATGATCTCCCAGTTGATAGCACCGTTGAAGTTTAGACCGCGGGTATTTTTTCTTTTCCAATATTCAGCAGCCTGTTCAGCAAGTGTCATCTTATTTTTTATGTACTCATTGTACTCATCTTCAGTCATGGATGAAGTATCTACATCTATGCCCGCATCCAGTGTATTTACCGGTGCTTTGCTTACAGCATCATATGTCCTTACTTTATGAGTACCACCTGATGACCCTGAACCGTTAGCTTCCGTATCATTGAAGCGTACTCCGAAATCAAGTTTCAGGCGTTTGGATATTTCGTGTGTAAGTTTGAAATTTAGATTGACACGCTGGAAGTCGTTGTTAACCATCAGACCTGCATCTTTATTGAAAGTTCCGCTTAGTGTAAAACGTGTTTTTTCACTACCTCCACTGATGCTCAGATTGTGAGAATGTGAAAGTACGCTACTTCCAAACATATCTTCCTGCCAGTCGGTGCCATCCATGTATTTATACAGCTCCAGATCTTCGTATACACCAAAGTTCTTTTCGAATTTACTTACTTCACTGTCGCTGATAATGCGGGCTCTTTCATAGTTGAACAAAGCAAATTCATATGGGTCCAGTACTTTGGATTTGTTGCGGAACGATTTGCTCTGTACATACCCATTGTAAGAAATCTGAGTTTTTCCGGATCTTGCACTTTTGGTAGTAATGATCACAACCCCATTTGCTCCCTGTGCACCATAAATAGCGGTAGAAGAAGCATCTTTCAATACGTCGATGGTCTGAATATCTCCGGGAGGTATATCTCCGATGCTGGATACCGGGAAGCCATCTACGATGTAAAGAGGAGAGTTGTCACCGGTTACGGAACCTCCTCCACGTACGCGGATGATCATTTCTGCATCCGGAGAACCGTCGGCAGTGGTGATCTGTACCCCGGCCAGACGTCCTGTCAGAGCCTGAGCAGCGCTGGCTACCGGTACTTTGGCCAGAGTTTCTCCTCCGATGGAAGAAACCGAACCAGTCAGGTCCTTCTTTTTGGCCGTACCGTATCCGATTACTACCACTTCTTCCAGAGCCTGGGCGTCGTCTTGTAATACGATACTGTGGATTGTCTTGCCTCCTACTGCAACATCCTGATTTCTCATTCCAATGTAAGAAACTGCCAGGGTAGCATTAGAAGGAACGTTGATAGAGAAGTTACCATCAAAATCGGTAATCGTACCGTTACTGGCATTCCCCTTTTGTACAACAGAAGCACCGATAACCGGTTCTCCCGTACTGTCAACCACATTACCCGTTACGGTAATGTTTTGCGCGGATACGCTCAGCGTAAAGGCCGCACAAAGTGTGAGCAGCAAGATGCGCATGTTTTTCATTTTGTCAGACATTCTATGAATCTTTAAATTAATAAATGATAAAAAACGGTTTGTGCCGGAGCACAATGTTAGTTTTTGCTTGAAAATGTTAAAACTTATCTGCAAATGTATTCGTATGTAAAATAGATGGTGTGGAATTATTGTTTAAAGGGAGGTATTTTTTGTTATAGGTGTATACCGCGGCTTAAGATATAAAAGAGGGGAAATAAGAATTTTGACTTGGGT
>DALZBD010000231.1:0-6517 GCA_031977515.1 Bacteroides sp.
CCTGAGATGTAAAAGAGGAAGATTAAATATAGAATATAGTACTGAAAACAGGCTTATTCATACATAGATAACGTTTGTTCTTTTTTGGTAGTAGTAAGATGAGTACACACGAGAGGTGTGTGATAGTTAAATGATTTGTGTGAGGGTACATGGAGCAGGTGACTGTTCCATGTATTATTTTGTACCTACCGATCTTATAAGAGTATTCCCCTGTAAATGATATTTATTGATATATCACGTATTCGTTTGTGCCAATGGGCTGGCACAACAGTGCCAATGGGTTGGCACTACAATGCCAATGGGTTGGCACTACAATGCCAATGGGCTGGCACTACAGGGTATCCTTTGCTCTTTCTTTTGTGTTTTTTCTGCTTATTTCTTTTTAGACGCAATACCTTGCATCTAAAAAGAAATAAAGAGAGGATTAAGAAGCCTTTTCCGAAGATAGAAATGATTTTCTTTTGCCCCAGATCCATACGATCGTAGCCAGTAGCAAAATAATAATCGCTGTATAGGCTATACCTTCTGTGACTTTCAGGCTTCTGGGGGAGAATCGCATCTCTATCGTATGCTCACCAGCCGGTACTTCCATGGCGCGTAGAATATAATTTGCCCGTGCAATGGGTACAGGTTTTCCATCGATCGTGGCTTCCCATCCCGGATAATATACTTCAGAGAAGATGACAATGCCTTGCTGGGAAGAGGATGTCTGATACACCAGATGATTGGGTTCGTAACTAATAAGGGCTACAGAAGAAAGTGAGTCTCTGGTGCTTGTGGTCACATCTGCCAGATCCTGACGGAAACGACTGTTTACCAGAGCTGTTTCTTTGAGATCGGTCTCACGGATACCTTCGATCTCCGCGGTCGCACTGTTTACATATTCAATATTTGATACGAACCATGCATTTCCATAAGCGTATGGATTTTCCAGGGGGATGGTCTGCCCTTGTGAAGCCGGAAAAATAAAATACTTGGTATTGAGCATATTCAATACTTTGAAACGATCGGGATTCACATTTTCCAGATCTCCTCCACTGTTTTGCAACTCCTGATAGACCGCGTTCATTTCCGGTGCGATGTGCCGGTCAATCATATCCTGATATCTCTGTAGCTTGGCTGCATGATAACCACCTACATTTTTGTGCCAGTAAGATGTATTATTTTCATTGAATGTATTGGTCGCGAAATTTAAGACGCGGTAATCCAGAGAGGTATCCTGCAGTATGAACTCATCTGCAGCGGTCTTCCGGAATGCATCTGTCCGTTGGGTGGGGGGCTGGAACTGGGCATCATACAGGTAGCGTTTGTTCACTCCCCACATATCTGTCAGGCACAGAATAGCTATTCCTCCGATCAGGAAAGAAGATTTTAGTTTACCGGCTTTGTATATCCACAAAAGCAGCGTGCCGATCACAATAATGAAGAAACTTCTCCATGCATCTGATGTAAAGAGGTGGATGCGTATATCTTCAATATTACTTAGTACTCCTCTCAGCTGGTCACCTGGAATACCATTTTGTAAGGCAGCCATTTCCTGTGCAGGAATATAGTTTGAGAAGAACAAACGGGGTGCTACGGCAAATAAGAAAGCAAGTCCTCCGGTGAGTGCGAAACTTACATACAGGTATTTTACTTTCTCTTTCAGAAGGGAAGGCTGTTGGATGATCTCTTTCAAAGCCAGTATGGCCAGAAAGGGGATCGTAAACTCTGCTATCACAAGAATGGATGAGACAGCCCTGAACTTATTATATAGGGGTATATAATCAATGAAAAAGTCGGTAAGTCCCATGAAATTCTTTCCCCACGAGAGCAGGATGGAAAAAACCGTAGCCCCCAGCAATGCCCACTTGAGAGGACCTTTTACCAGGAAACAACCCAATATAAAGAGCATCAATACAAATGCTCCTACATATACAGGCCCTGCTGTAAAGGGCTGTTCTCCGAAATACTGGGTTAGTTGAGAGTAGAGTCCGCCATACATGGGGTTTGCTTTTTCCATCGCTTTACTATTCTGAGAGATAGGAACAGATGCTCCACCTTTCAGATTAGGAACCAGTAATGTAAAAGTCTCTCCAATACCATAACTCCAGTTGGTAATGTATGCCCGGCTCATCCCATTTTCTTCCCTATCAGATGGATTTTCTTGTCGCAATTCACTCTGACCACGCATGGTTTCCTTACTATATTCATAGGTATGATACAGATTGGATATGTTGGTACAGACTCCTATCAACCCTGCGACAACGAGTATTGCGGTGGCCTTGAAAAAATCGGGGAGTTCTTTTTTTCTCAAAGAATCAATAAAAATAGCTATGACCAGAAACAGGATGACAAACAGGAAGTAATAGGTCATCTGTACGTGGTTGGATAGGATCTGTAGCGCTACGAAGACACCTGTAAGTATACCTCCTGCCAGATATTTCTTTTTATAAATAAGCAGTATACCTGCTATGGTAGGTGGTATGTATGCCAATGTAATAAACTTCCAGAGATGCCCGGCGGCAATCAGAATAAAGAAATAGGAAGAGAATGCCCAGATTAAGCCTCCCAAACCCGCCAGCCAGGCAGATGCTCCCATGACACGAAGTAAAATGTAAAAGCCCAGCATCATTACAAATACCAGCCACACATAGCCGGGAAGAAAGAGGTGGTAGGCCTTCTCTACAAAGCGCAGCGGCTCTGTTGAGTCGTAGCTGGGAGATATCTGATAAGTAGGCATACCTCCGAACAGAGCATTTGTCCATCGCGTACGTTCACCTGTACGTTCATAATATTCTTTAGACTCCTGACCGGCACCGGCACCGGCTTCGGTATCGTGTTGGAAAAGGATCCGGCCTTCCATAACAGCAGGGAAGAAATAAGCGAATGATAGGACAATAAATGCTATTATTACCAATAAATCGGGCAGAAATCTTTTCATGGACATATACAGGGTAGTTGGGAAGTGAATGAATGGCAAGAAAAAAGGAAACGATCTGCCACGAATGTGGTAAATCGTTTCCCGGTATTTTTTTAATATCTGTAGTGATCAGCTTTATAAGGCCCTTCTACGGAAACACCTATATAAGCAGCTTGCTCTGGGGTAAGACGGGTGAGCTTCACTCCGATCTTTTCCAGATGGAGGCGTGCTACCTCTTCATCCAGATGTTTGGGCAGGCGGTAGACATCAATCTCATACGTGTTGGTGAATAACTCGATCTGAGCCAGTGTCTGGTTGGTAAATGAGTTGCTCATTACAAAAGAAGGGTGTCCAGTGGCACATCCCAGATTCACCAACCGGCCGTCTGCCAACAGGATGATACTGTGTCCGTCCGGGAAATAGTAACGGTCTACCTGAGGTTTGATATTGACATGTCTGACACCCGGGTAGTTTTTCAGTGCATCTACCTGGATCTCGTTGTCAAAGTGACCAATGTTACATACAATGCATTGATCCTTCATCTTTTCCATGTGGTCGATCCGGATAATGTCGATATTTCCTGTGGTAGTAACAAAGATATCTCCCTGCGAACAGGCATCTTCCATGGTTACCACTTCAAAGCCTTCCATAGCTGCCTGTAGTGCACAGATCGGATCGATTTCTGTTACCAGTACGCGGGCACCGTACGAACGCATCGAATGAGCACATCCCTTACCCACGTCTCCATAACCGCATATCACCGCTACTTTTCCTGCGATCATCACATCGGTAGCGCGTTTGATACCATCAGCCAGTGATTCACGGCAACCATATAAGTTGTCAAATTTGGACTTTGTCACCGAGTCGTTTACATTGAAAGCAGGGAAGAGTAGTTTTCCTTCCTCTTTCATCTGATACAATCTGTGTACACCGGTGGTGGTCTCTTCCGATACCCCACGTATTTCCGCTGCTGTCTGGTGCCAGTGGTCTGCTTTCACGGCCAGTACTTTCTTCAATAGGGCATTCAATTGTATCTCATCTTCAGCTGTAACTGCTTTATCCAGAACAGAAGCATCCTCTTCCGCCTGATATCCCAGATGGATCATCACTGTAGCATCTCCTCCGTCGTCGACGATCACATTCGGTCCTTTTCCTCCGGCGAAAGTCAGTGCCTGTAAAGTGCACCACCAATATTCTTCGAGGGTTTCTCCTTTCCATGCGAATACGGGTACGCCCGCCTGTGCGATGGCAGCTGCCGCATGGTCCTGAGTAGAAAATATGTTACAAGAGCACCAGCGCACCTCTGCCCCTAAAGTGACCAGGGTCTCGATGAGTACAGCTGTCTGTATAGTCATGTGCAGAGAACCCATGATGCGGGCTCCTTTCAAAGGTTTCGATTCTCCATATTTTTCGCGAAGAGCCATCAGGCCAGGCATTTCATTTTCTGCCAGTTCGATTTCCTTCCTTCCGAAGTCGGCAAGGCTGATATCTGCCACTTTATATGGCAGTGTAGAGAATAATTCTGAAGACATATAATGATTGATTTATAAATTAAAAGTATTGCAAAGATAGAACATTCTGTATTGCAGGGCAAAAGCAAATGTTGTTTTTTACTAAATAATAACAGGAATGAAGTATTGTTTATTGCAATTATTGTTATATATTTGCAACTAATAGTTGGAATATACAACTTAATGTTTCTGTCAGGCTATGGAACGTTATCATGAAAAGACCAGGGAAGAATTGCTTGAGATCATTCAGGATCTTGAGAAGAAGGTAGAAACCCATTCTTCCATATTGCCGGAGAAAAGTTTCCTACACGGTTATATGTCTCGTATTCTGAATGCTTTTCCGGATATGATCATTGTATATGATCATGATGCCAATTTTATTGAATTGGTGTCTTCTCCCGAGACCAATCATGTAGAGGGATATACGGTGGAAGAATTGCTCAAGGTGAACCTCAAAGATGTAGTTCCCGAGTCTGCATACAGAGGCATACGTGAAAATATGGATCGTGTGATACGTACAGGTAAAGGCTCTGTCGGAAGGCACAGTCTTGTGGTGGACGATCAGGAGCGTTACTTTGAAAATCGTATCTATCCGTTGGATGAGCGTTACCTGCTCTGTATGTGCCGGGAGATCACAGATCGTATTGTTGCGGAGCAAGCCATCAAGCAACATGAAAATGAGGTGGTAAGATTGAATTCGTTTCTCGATGCGATTGTCAATAATGTGCCTGCAACGATTTTCGTAAAGGATTCGGGCAATAACTTCCGTTATGTGTACTGGAACCGGTTGTTTGCGGAACAATGGGGAATACCGGTAGAAGAGGCCATCGGTAAAAATGATTCGGAACTTTTTTCCAGCTCCCGGCAGATGGATAAATTCTATGAGGATGATCTCAGGACATTGCAGGAAGGACGAGTAGAGTTTGTACAGGAATATATACATCCCCAATGGGGCAGACGGGTATCCTCCACGGTGAAGACGTTGGTTGCTTCCGGCAATAAGGATCCGTATATTATGGGAGTTTCCTGGGATATAACTGACCTGAAAGAGGCGGAGAAAGAACTGATCGTGGCCCGTGAGAAGGCAGTCAAAGCGGATCAGCTCAAATCGGCTTTCCTTGCCAATATGAGCCATGAAATACGTACTCCACTCAATGCGATCGTTGGTTTCACGAAGCTCATTATCGATTCGGACCAGGATTCAGACCGGAAACTGTATATTGAGATTGTGGAGAAGAATTGCGACCTGTTGCTTAGCCTGTTTAATGACTTATTGGATATTTCTTCCCTCGAAGCGGATACGCTTGAATTTTCTTATCGGCCTGTGAAGCTGTATGATACCTGTCAGCAACTGTTCGAAATGTACTGCAAGTCGGTTCCTGAAGGAGTGAGCCTTATTCTGGATGAGATTGACAAGGATTTCCAGATGGTAGGTGACTGGGGACGTATTATGCAACTTTATACCAATCTGCTGGGCAATGCCATAAAGTTTACTTCGCAGGGTGAGATCCATTATGGGTTTCGTCGGCAGGATGATCGGGTCTATTGTTATGTGCGGGATACGGGTATAGGAATTTCTTCGGATAAACTATCCACCATTTTCGATCGTTTCGGTAAAGTGGACAGCTTTGTGCAGGGAACAGGATTGGGACTTGCCTTATGTAAAATACTGGCAGAGAAGATGGGTGGACATATAGGGGTTGAATCGGTAGTCGGGGAAGGTTCCACCTTCTATTTCGTTCTTCCCCAAGGCGATATCACGGCTTTCAAAGAAGAACCTCTTTTTCAGATTACAGCTGAGACATTGAGGCAGAGCTAAGTGTGAAAGAGTGGTTTTATAAATTTTTGTCTGTGAAATGTGATAATAATATAATGCGGTAATCACTCTGGTGTCAGACATATAGCGGGCAGCCATACATCATCATTAAAAAGAGATAGAATCATATTCTATCTCTTTTTAATTTAAGCAAATTCAAAATAAATGTAGAAAAAGCAGAGTTTATTCATACTTCCGGACTTGTATTGTATCTGTTTGGGGTACGTTGATTTTTATAGAATCCATCAACACATTATTTTCATAGTATTTTTTCAGATATACATATTC
>DALZBD010000232.1:0-6512 GCA_031977515.1 Bacteroides sp.
CCGATTGATGTGCCTGCCGTTCACAAAGGAGTAATCAAAGATTCCGAACCAGACAGGATCACATCCCCGCAGGGAATAACGCCTTTCGTTGATACCGGACAGGTCGCTACAGGTCGTTTTGTGCACTTCCGTATAATAAGCCACCTTCTCCAGTCCCGGCAGAGAATCGTAAATAAACTTTGCCGTACGCAGTGACATTCCATAGTTACGATCCGATGTATCTTCTCTCTGGGAATAACCGTATCCGGAGTAGAACAACCGGCTACGATTGGGTTCTGGTCCCAGATCGGCAACTCGCAGGTAATACATCAGGAATACTGTCATCACAAAAGCAATGGTCAGGGCTGTACCTCCGAGACTAAGCAAAGTAAAAAAAGGGTTTTGCCTGAAAATCCTCCAAATCTGTCTGAAAAATCGTGTACTCATACATTCATTTATTAAGAATCAACCTCTCTGTAAATCTCCTTCCCCCCCTTTTTATACTATATGTCATTGTTTTCTTTTTCCATATACCCTGTTTTTTATCCATTAAAAGATCATTTACTTTTTATTAAATTGCTCTGTCTATTCTTCGTGCAACGCCTCAGCCGGCTCTACCGTCATAGCCTGGCGTGCCGGATACCAGATCCCAGCCATGATAATAAGGCCGATCAGCAGATAAGTAGTCAAAGTAACGAGTACGAATCTGATGATGCTCCACTCTACAGGCTTCCTCGATACAAGTACCCAGTCGCCTAAGGAGAACTCAAAATGCCCGGCATTGTAACAAAGGAAAGCCGCCGGCACAGCAGCAATGGTGAGCAGAAGCCACCCTTCTGTGTAAAGCAAACGCCCTACGGACCTGTAATCACTCCCCAAAGCAAGTCGCAGACCGATCTCGGCACGACGCTGACGGGTACGGAACCAGAATGTACCGATCAATCCCAGAAAGACATTCATCAACAGAAAGAAAGTAATCACTGCATACATTTGTACCCGATTCTTAATTCCATACATCATTACAAAACGCTCTTCCATCTCCCGGTAAGGCTTGATATCTACCAGATAGATCTGATCAATGCCCAGAAGATCTCTGTTCTTCTCCAAAAACTTTTCCTTAAAATCCGGACCATCTGTTCCAGGCTTTACCCGGAATACGATATGATACTCCAGAGCCCAACCTCTATGAGAAGCGATCTGATCTTCTGTCAGTCTCTGAAACAGCCACCGCGAATTCTCCAGAAAGCGATTCTCACGAAAATCCTCCACGATGTTATGAATATGGAGCGGCTTTCCATCGCCAAACGAAAACTGATCGTTACGGTCGAAAGGAATGTCCTTGTCTGTGTGGCGTTTTACAAAATTAGTGTACGCCGCTTCACTCAAAGCAACTTCTCCCAGAGAAGAGTTCATCTGCTCAAAAGGTCGATGGGGCTCTTTAAGATTGAACCGAAAAACATCCATCCAACCCGATGTTGCCCTGATCCATCTGGCTCCTATCATCGTGCTGTCTTTCGTCATGACAGATGTGCCATAGGCGCTTGCCGACACAGGTAGGCTCCATATATCTATACCAACGGACTCTACCTCGGGAAGATGAGACAAACGATTGGCAATCTCCAGTATACGTTCTCCATTGGTACGCAACGTATCTGCTTCCACTCCCTCGATCTCATCCAGTTCCATCAGGTAAACATCTTCTATATTATACCCAAGAGGAGGTAGATAGTGATAAATGGTCGTTCCTATAAAATCTATCAGAAACCACATGACTACATATACAAGAAACAATTCGATCAGTACCCAGGCATTCTGTCGGCGACGGTTCCCTATTAGTTTCAATACTTGTTTGATCATACGCTGTTTATTCATCCGGTCTTTGCAGACCGGTATATTATATTATCGTTCGTTCAAAGCCTCCACAATATGTCTACGCGTCACATTCCAGGCAGGTATACCCGCACTCAACAGGTTCAGCAACAAACAAAAAACAAATGCGATCAGGAATGTAGAGGGGCGGATCAGCATGGCCGGAGTAAAAAATATATCTTTCGCATTCTCAAATGTATGCGTAGTTACGAACAGCCAGTCTTTCAATATCAGCACTGCCACATAGGCAAAGATAAGTCCTACCAAACTCCCGATCAATGTCAGCACTAAATTCTCCATCAGGATCTGTCTGATCAGTACGGGTCGTGTAGCTCCAAAGGCACGTCGGGTACCCAGTTCAGACAATCGCTTCTGCATCCGGGAAGAAGAGAGACCGCTCAGGTTCACCGCAGGCACCAACAACAAGACCAGAAGTCCGATCGCATACTGCCAGTATACCTGTTTCATATCAGGACCTACATTAGACCATAGCCGGTTCTGATTGGTAAATACGTCATCCGGCTGCCCCATCAGGTCATACTGCAGCTCCTGCAGATTGGCATTGAAACGTTGCAGGCTCTGATCCATCTGTTGACGTATCACAGGGAAATCGGCGGATGAGGCGGCAAGCATCAGGATACTGAATTCCCCAGTCCAACCGTATTCATGATTGGGAGTCAGCAACCTATCCGCAGAATAGGGAATCCACGCTTCGGCGTATGCATTTACTGCCAGCGAAGACACATCTTTGACCACCCCGGAAATCCTGTAATCTACTCCGGCCATCCGGATGTTCTGCCCGACAACTCCCGTAGTGCCCAACAACCTCCGCGCCAGACTTTCACAGATCACTATTGGACGTACCAGAGAAGTCTGTGTACTCGTTTCAAAGGGTTTCCCATCCAGAAAACGGAAATCAAAAATACGCCAGAATGCCTCATCGGTCTCCACGATAAAGGCCTTGATCTTATGTGTTCCATCCGGTGTTGCCATTAATTTGAAGTCTCCGGTACTTCTTGCTGAAATATGTTGCAGTTTTTCTACCGGATATACGACTTCCTTCATAAATGCAGGACTGCTCCAACTGGAACTCCTCTGGTCTCCTGTCTGCTTATCTTTATTGCTAAGCGATTTTATGAACAACATACGATCTCTATGTACTTCCGGTTCATAATCCGCGACCTTCACCTGCCACAGGATAATGATCACCATGATCATGGCAATGGCCAACGCAGTACCCAGCACGCTGATCACTGTGAAAAAAGGATTCTCAGACAAAAGCCTCAGTGACTGTTTGAGATTAAAATCTTTCATATATTCTTACATATTTTTTATATCATGAGATACTCCCGGTATCCGCATTTACCCTCCAAACGGTGCTTCCTGTCGATAACAAACCGGTTTTATTCTTCCCGCAATGCAATGGCCGGATGGATTTTCGTCGCCTGCCAGGCAGGATACCAGATTCCCAACAGGATAGTCACAGCGATCAGCACAAACGTAATAAGTACTGTAATCGTAAATCGTCCGATCCCGAAATACCCATCCAGCCAGCTATTGTATTCATTCATTACCAGGATATGGTCGATAAAAACAGCAGGAAGAGTAGCAAGGATCAACAGAAATATCCCTTCTTTCAACAGATAGAAAAAGATTTGTCTCCGGCTGCTTCCAAAACTCATCCGAAGGGCCAGTTCGCTTCTTCTCTGTTGTGTACGGAACCAGAATGTGCCCAACAGCCCAAGGAAAATATTCACGAGAAGAAAACCAATGCCCCACATATAGTTGCGGAAATCGTTTACTTCATCCAGTTGGAATTGATGACGTACTTTCTCCATAGACCGGATGCCTTTGATAAACAGATTGCCACTCCGATATCTGGTATCAAACTCTTTCCGGAGACGATCTTCAAATCCGGGAGCAATTCCGGATCTGGTACGCAGACAAAGTTCATAATAAGGTATCCAAGGCTCTTCCTCAGAGGCAATATCCTGATCAGACATGGTCAACAAAACATACCTGGAATTCTGGACAGAATGAAAATCACTGTATCGGACAGGCTGAGTTACTGCTACCAGACGACGAGGATTCAATGTATCATTGCCAAAATAAAACTCTTTTCCTTCATAAGGCTCAAGGGACATGCGATACTTATCGAAATATAAATTATTCCCTGAAATAAAACTACCTGTTTCTGTCAGGCGGGATATCAATTCGTCCGGACTCTCCCCACGAAGCCCCTTATACCGGAATACTTTCAGAAAGTCGGGAGTGACAAGGCGCCGGATCACCCAGTCTGCATTGAACGTATCGATCCTGACATTATTCACCCTGTTCGAACTATTGTAGGGATAGGAACTGGCAGACAAACTCACAGCTTCTACCTCGGGATGAAGACGAAGCCGACCGACGATTTCCAGAAGGTCTTCTCCAGCTTCTCTGTCAGTCTTACTCTTCTCCGTATATTCCGGACTATTGGATGTGAGTACATCTATAGAAAGAAGATAGGTATCTTCAATATTGAATCCCTTTGGTTCGAAGTAGACAGATGCAGTGGTATACAACTCATCTACAATGTACCACAAGACTACACTGACCAGCAACAGTTCCACCCATAACCACAGATTGATGCTTCGTTCGTTCCATATCTGCTTGATTTGATTTGTATCTATCATATCTCTGATTATTTTGAATTCAACGCATGGGTTATAGACATCCTACAGGCTTTCCATGCAGGTACACCCGTACTCAGCAGGTTCAATACCAGACAGAAGATCACAGCATACACAAACGTGACAGGCTGCATCAGCATGGAGAAACTCACATCGGGACTTACACCGATCGTAGCAGAGGCAAACAGACTGTGACCCCAGATATAGGAGATGGCAAAACAGATGATCAATCCCACCAAAGCAGACAATGCGGTCAATACCAGATTTTCCATCAACACCTGCCACAGGATCTGAAAGCGTGTAGATCCGAAAGAGCGCCGCAATCCAATCTCTCCGATACGTTGTCTCAGCCGGGATTGAGTCATGGAACTCAGGTTGATGGCAGGAATCAGGAGCAGTAACACAAAAATGATAAAGCGTTGTTGCTTCACTTTCTTCATATCAGGTGATTCATTTGCCCATTTTCTCTCCGCGTATACTACCTGCTCATCGGGCTGCCCGCGATAGAATACCTCACTATCAGTCAATCCGTGGTTGAACTGCAGCCGCAATTGTTCAGCTTCCTGACGAATAGCAGGAAAGTCGTCTGGGGTATGTGCAAGCATGGATACCATAAAATACCCGGAGAGTTCTCCCGGGCTCTCATTACTCACCAGATTGGTCGAGTGATAGGGAATCCAGGCCTGAGCATACGCGGCACTTGCCAGAGTAGAGACATCCTTCACAACCCCTACCACTGTGTACTCTGCATAATTGACCTTTATCCTTTCTCCTGCGATGTGTGTCTTTCCAAACAACCTTCTTGCCACTTCTTCTGTGACTACGATCACAGGAATGCCCGATTCGGATTCGGCCTCACTAAAAGGTCTGCCATCTGCAAAAGTAAAGGAGAAAACTGTCCAGAACCGATCATCTGTTGGCTTTACATCTATCGTAATGGCGGAAGTCCCCGGTACAGAAGCAAGCATCTCGTCCGGATAAGCATACATAGTCACAGCTTCCGGAATGGTCAGTGCACGAAAACAGTTGCGTGCCACCAGCATACTCATCGGGCCATTGTTGGTACTTCCCTTTACAGTGCTACTCATAGACTTCACATGCAACGTCCGGTCGCGATTTGTTTCCGGATAGAAAGGAGCGATCTTTATTTGCTGCATCACGATCAGTACCATGATCAGGCATATAGCCAGAGCTGTCCCTATGACAGAAACGACAGACAACATCGGATGAGCCTTCAGTTCATAGATAGCCTGTTGAAAATACTGTTTTATCATGACAATATCTCCTTGTGTTTACTTATTTCTCACCTACGGTCAGATTTCCTCTTTTGATACGACCGATACCCTCTCTGCGGATGTCAGCGACACGGGTATATCCGGAGAGTTCCATATTGCCCACGCCATTCATACGAGCATTCAGGTTATCGCATTTCATGTCCACCTCCATATTACCTACTCCATTCAACTGAAGAGAAACCTTGTCTGCTTTCAGTTTTCTGATGTCAAAATTACCTACACCATAAAGCTGCAGCGACAGTTTATCACACTGCAAAGTTCCTTCATTTCTAAAGTCTCCTACCCCTTGTATATTCACAGAACTCAGAGAAGGAGCAGAAATGTAAACATCCATCTTCGCCTTTTTCCCCTTGTTGAACTTCTCATTTTCTTTGCAATCAATATGCAGTGTACTGCCTTTGACAGTAGTCTTTACAGCTTCGATATACTCCTGCGGCCCTTCCAGACGCAAGGAATAGATATCGGACTGGGTAAAGCGGATATTTCCGACACAAGTAAATACAATCTTATCAAAAGATTCTACCTGACGGTTTTCTGTTACTTCAGGTCCCAGATCTTTATTATTCTTACGTTGCTGCGCTCCGGGATTTCCGGCAAAAACTGATGTTATACATACGATCATTAACACCGAAAGTATATATCTGAATGATATTGTTTTCATATTCCTAATTTTATATTAGAGTCTTTTTATCTTTAA
>DALZBD010000233.1:0-6474 GCA_031977515.1 Bacteroides sp.
ATACTAAATTTTGGATTAAATTATAAGATATTATCAATAACCAATCATCCTAATAGAACACCCCACATGTATAGGGAAACCTCCACAATTCGTAGTTTTTGTCACTTCATAAACAGTTGTTTTTCACAACCCACAGAATTTCCGACACCCCCTTCGGAGACACCTATGACAACCAGCCTACCCAGATCAGCAATTTTTTCTTTCTTTCAAAATACCGTTTTCTTTCTCAGACGGATGCATGAGTAATAACCATGTATATAATAAACGACATTCCTGATCTTTCTCCTCAGAGCCAACAGATCGTCATCATGGGTATACTCATTTATTTCACAAGAAGAACTATGGTTGCATGCATACAATCAGCTATATATTACCAGAGGTGTTTGCAGAGTCAGACAGTGTCATCAGCATTTCGCTGTTATCGTACAGTTGTTTAGTTGAGTACGATCCGGATCAGGCGGAATCACCTCACAGTCTACATGTGTCTGAGGCTGAGGTTTTATCAAACAAATACAGGAATCTTCCGGAAGTAATGTCTTACTTGCTCCTCCTACCAGGTTGTCCATTTCGGAATGTGTCAGATCAGCAATGACCTCTTTTTTTAAAAACAGTGATTTCTTTTTCATAATAAATGTCAGTATTCATTTTAAAATAACATGATGTCTCTATCCGCATTTAGTATTATCCGACTTTTCACAGATAGCGATTACAGATTCAGAGGAAGGATTATTCGGATCGGGTCCACAAGGACCTGGCTGACAAGATTCGGTGCGTTTTTCACCTCCTCCTACCAGCTGGTACATTTCGTTTCTACTCAGATCTGCAATGACTTCTTTCGCAAGAATTAATGTTTTCTTTCTCATAACTGTTTTAATTTAGTGATTAAACAAAATAAAAATAATAACTATCTTACAAGTTAGTTCGTAAGTGATCCATGTACAACCACAAGAGATTCAAAGAGATACCCATTAGGATCTCATCCTTAGGTATCAGCAGGGCCGAGGTCACCTCTCTATCAACACAGTCGTACATCCTGATGTAGGTACATCACAAGTGACACATACTGTCCTGATCAAAGTCTTATTGCATCCTGCTATTCCTTCAGACTCTACAGCGTAACAAACTTCCGGATCACTCGGCGGTAATGTCTTTATCACACACGTACAGGAATCACCATAGAAAGTCGCTGTTCCACCATTTACTTTATTCATCTCCATTCGACTCAGATCAGCAATTATCTCTTTTTTCAAAAACAATGATTTCTTTTTCATACTCCTCTGATTTTAATTATCAAACAATAAAGCAATAGCCAGTTGCATATATTTCGATAGACAATCATGGGTATTACTTAAGAATCCGAATTAGCAAAAATTATTCACGGTAGGACATTCAATATGTACACCTCCCGAAAATCGCAATAACCTACATAGTTTTTTGTATCCTTTGGAATATTACAATAATCGCTTCCACCCTCACCAGGTACAAGTACTGGTACAGCGTGGCTCTTCCGTATAATCTGGCATAGGCTTGATTTCACAAACATGAGGAAGAGTTTCTTTCTCACATTTATCAGAAAGTATACCTCCGACCAATTCATTCATTTCTTTCTTACTTAGGTCAGCAATCACTTGTTTTTCTAAGACTAATGTTTTCTTTTTCATGATACTTTGATTTTAATAATTATAAAAACGTAATATCCAATTGCGAATGTTTCCATAGACAACTACGGGTATTACTGAGAAATGCAATTCAACAGAGATCATTTATCGTAGGACAGCCAAAATGTGCATCTCCGGAAAATTCACAGTTACCTATATAGGTTTTTGTATCCTTTGGCATGGCACAGGCAAATATACTTTCTTCTACAATCTTTTTATTCGGTCCTGCTACCTGCCACTCACATGGACAACTTTTATCCGTTTTCAAGACACCTCCTCCATGTAAAGAACCCATCTCGGCATGCGTCAGATCCGCAATCACCTCTTTTTTCAAAAACAAAGTTTTCCTTTTCATGATACTTTCACTTTAATAGTAAGACAATAAAAGATCTAATTATGATAACAGGAACAATTCGTCCCATTCCTGAGCATCTTCTTTGAGATAAGAAAGAAAAAACATCCCGACACCTGATATACCGGTGAGCAGCGAGTAATCGTTGACCCAGTCTTCAATCAACCTCATCTTATATCCTGCCAAACCGTCTTCATATACAGAGAATTGCAATGTCTCCTGCACCCATCTGCGAAAAGCAGATAGAAATACCTCATTACCTGTATCCAGATACATCCTGCGATAGATCATAGCTACACCTACACTGCCGTGGCAGATGCCAGCATCTTCGATCCTGCCGTTGTCAGCCGTTCGTTGGGTGGTACCCAGAAGCACTTCCAGTGCTTGTTGCATCCAGATATCATTCCGGCACACTTTACTTGCCTGGTATATAGCAAGCGCTACTCCCATATCGCCATAACACCAGCCCAGACGACTCGGTCCGGGAACATCCTGCGAATAAGAAGGAAAATAAGTACCATACAGAGTAGGATCCTGCCTTTGAGACAACAGATAAGTGATAAGGCCAGTCAGTAGTTCCTGCAACTTCGGGTGCTGCAAACCAGAAGCAACCGCGCGGGAAAGGAAAATGGCGATGCTCGACATACCGTGAGACAATGAAATATTATACCCGATCCTGCCCGTTTTTATATCCAGAACCGACTTCCATTTACATATTTTTCCTTCTTCATCTCTATCCACTGTGTTGTACAAAAAGTCGATGCATTCATGTACAAATGCCAACTTTCCTTTTCGCAGGAAATAGATACCTGCACCCAGTGCACCGTGCAGAAAATCATAATATCCCCGATTCAGGTCTTGTCTCATGGAATGAGCGATCTGTTTATCGAGAATATCCTCTGCCTCTCCCAGATCTACCTCCAGCATTTTCCGTTGCTTGAGAAAATCGAGCATATACAAGATGCCGGATAGGCCACTGCAATAGGTATAAATATTTAAACCAGAAGCGATACGCCCCAACAGTTCGTCAGTAAAAGAGTCGGCCAGAGAGGCATATTTCTCTTCTTTGGAGTAGTCGGCATAATGATACAGGAACAACAATATCCCAAAGTCACCGCTATACAATCCATTTTTTTGCAGGGCAGGTCCGTTTTCTACATACGAAGCTATATAGGAAGCTATTTCGTCCAGTTTATCCGATATCATAGTAGTTTATTTGTCTGTTTGAGGAATCACAAAAATAAACATATTTTTCTATGGATCAAAAAAAATGGGAAATAATTTCAATTAAAAGATGTTTTCGGGAAGATAAAAAGAGTAAGACATAAAAGAGTAGTATATAGAAAGAAACAAAACAGTTAGATGTACGGATCAACTTATAAGTTCTTACATGCATTTATTTCTCCTACACCCGATACTGTGTAGGTGCATATCCGTAATGCTCCTTGAATATACGCGAGAAGTGCGACAGATTTTCAAAACCTATCGAGTAGCAGATATCCGAAACGGTGAGTTGTGTATGCTGCAACATATCGTGTGCTTTTTCGAGACGTTTCTGTCGGATCCACTGTGCAGGTGGCATGTTGTAGATGCTCTGAAAGTCACGTTTGAAACTCGACAGGCTGCGTCCGGAGAGATAGGCCAGTTCGGGTAGTGTGATGGGGCTTGCGTAGTTTTGCTCCACCACCTGACGGATATCGGCACGCACGGGCTGGCGAAGCTGAAGGATCTGCCGGAACATAGTGCGGCTGCACTCCGATACGTTGAAGAGCAACTCCATGATCTTGAGGCGCAGCAGCCCGGGATTCACAGACGAAGGATCACAGAAGTAGGGCCTGAGCGAATCGGCAAAAGCGATGAGACACTCCGTTAGCGGAATGACCGTTGTCTTCGTCTCCCCCTCCATACGAGGTATCTTCACGTCGGTCATGCTCAGGAACTCTTTGAGAAGTTCATCTTTGAGGCAAAACATCAGGCTGTCGTAGATATTGTCGTTGTCGGGATTGCCGGTTTTTTGATAGCCCACAGAAGTAGCTTTCTTCATCAGGATCATCTCGTTCTTACTCACTACGTATGTCTGCCTGCCGTATGTCAGCGTGTTTGTGCCTTCCAGCACAAACAGCAACAGGTGATCTTCCAGATAGATCGTACCGGACCCCTGCATAAAGTGTATGCATTGCTGGATGACCGAACAGCCATCCAGCAACAATGCATTCTCACAGACCGGTCCGGCAACCAGCGTACTGGGTACTTTGATGCATTTCTTCATCACCTACCGGATAAAATGAGTGGGTTCCCAGGCCTCTGCTTCGGGAACAGGTGCCGCACCCTCCCGAAGGTTTTTCAGCATCCACACCATGTTGCGTCCCAGCGTGCGCATCGTTTGCAATCCTTCGGCATCCTGCGCGGCCTCACCGGGCAGGCGGCCGTGTACACTGTTCCAGTACTGGGACGATACCACAGGCATATTGGTAATGGTAAAATACTTGTTGAGCCTGTCGAATGTGGCACTGGCTCCTCCCCTGCGACATACGGCCACAGAAGCGGCAGGCTTGTATTGGAGCAATTCTCCGGCAGAATAGAAAATACGATCGAGCAAGGCACAGAGCGAACCGTTGGGGCCGGCATAATAGACCGGAGAGCCGACGATGAGACCATCTGCCTCTCTGAGTTTCTCACGTACCGTATCGTATAGTTGGTCTTTAAACACACAACGTCCCAGTTCGTAGCATTTGTTGCAGGCGATACAGCCCTGCACAGCTTTAGCACCGATAGAGAGGATCTCTGTTTGCACACCACCCGCCTCGAGGGTCGCTGCTACTTCCGAAAGGGCAATGTATGTATTGCCTTTGGGCTTGGGACTTCCATTTATTAAGAGTACTTTCATATTTATATCACTTTTATGGTTGCAAAGATAAACGTTCGGAAGCACTTTGAGTTTACTAATCAGTCCAAATTGTTTTTCTATATGGTTTATTCTAAGAAAACGGTAGACAGCTGCCTGACAGACTCCCGGATTGCTTGTGGAACAAATACAAAGACACCAGATTGCAGCAATTATACATAAGCTGGCAGGCAGGTATACAATTTATCCTTTGATACGCTTCCATAAAGCATAAGAAAAGGGTGTATCCAACGTCAAATGGATACACCCTTTCCTATATCAGATCCATCTTTTACAGGGTTTAAAACTGAGTTGTCTTGCCTGCAGACACGAAGGAAGACACAGCAACCTCCCTGCCTCCACCATGCCTGTGAAATGATCGTCAGTCGGTAGCTTCTATGGGAGAAAAGCAACAGCAGGTCTCGTCTTCAGTCTTGTCCAGCGTCACCTCTGCACCAGCCAATCGCCAGCGCCTCCCCAGATATTCACCTGCAGCATTGAAATAATGCACACAGTCGCCCAGTTGTGGCACCGGGCCACGCAGCACAAGGAAAGCAAGTTGGCATTGCTTGCTGAGATCAAAATAGAACAGCAGATCCATGCTATCTACATTCACACACCCTTCTATAGACATTTCTATCCACATGGGTTCCCAGGTAGTACTCAGAAGAGAGGCTTCCCGGGGCAGGTACTGCCGCAAGACATCTTCTGCCTTTTCCCGATGTACCCCCAGCATCTGCCGGGCACAAGCCACCAATTCCGGAAAATATGTCGGTAAATAAAGATAATTATTTGTTGCATTCATCATCAGTCCGTATCTGCTCCGGCTGCCCCTGCCGGAGGGTTTATCCGTATCGAAAGCGTGGGACACAGTCTATGTACGGCTCCGACTACCGCCACCTGCCCCTGCCACACAAAGTCAGATCATCTGTCTGCTGCCACCTGTCGAAACCACTCCCTGCCGCCGTACGGACTAACGACCATCCAGAGAGGAACAACCTTCGCAAAAGCCACAACAACACCCCCAGGTGATACCCTCACCGGAGTCTGCTTCACAGATCATACCTGCCTGTGTAGTGATGCACATGGGATAAAGTATTTCCGGGTCTGCCGATCTTTCTTTGCCACGAACATCCCTGCCGGGCACAGCCATCCTGCATACATTCCCGAAAATTGCTTTCCTGCGGTACTGCCGTCCGACAGACCGACGCTCTCCTGCTATGCACTACAGACAGAAAAAACTATTCTGCCTTTTCCATTGCCCGGCTCATGCCGGTATTTCTCTTCTCCGGTAGTCTCTCCACTCCCTGCTCCTGTGTGCGGCGCAACCCCTCTATCAGACAGGCGCTGACTTGGTGTAGTTCAAACAGGCGGTCATACGTTTGCTTGCAGATCGCCTCACCGGGATCGCCCTTTTCCATCTCCTCGATCAGTAGACGCATATAGTCCAGAGACAATCCGTTGAGACACTCTATCAGATAAAACGGCGACACCTCTCGTGTGACATACGTGTTGAGAGGCTCCAGATCAATCGTTGTTTTCATGGTTCATGTATTATGATGTATATAGTATGGTTTAAT
>DALZBD010000234.1:0-6466 GCA_031977515.1 Bacteroides sp.
CATCTTTCCTTACTGTCGGGTTATAATAAAGAAAGGGACAATAATGGTATTTCTTGAAAGTATCTTCCGGTATCTGATGGATATCGTGGCGGAAAGAATCCAGCAGTGTATAGAAAGCAGACTCCTCTTCCAGAAGCTGGAGTGAGGCTTTCAGCCTTTCTCTGTTTGTTTCCAGTTCGTTGCGTACCGTATGCAAAGATTCTTTCAGCTCTTGTCTGCGCGAACACCGCTCTATGAGTCCGCTGCCTGCAAAGGTAATGAGAATTCCTATGACTACCGTAGAAAGTTGTACCAGGTATCGTCCTACAGATCCCCTCAGGAGTTGATTCATGAAAGCAGTCAACCAGTTTTGATCGGTCATCGTTGGGTTTGTTTATTCAGTTTATATTTTTTCCGGATCATCTCTATAGTAGCGGCAATATTCTCTTCCGTAGCACTACAAGCCTGCATGATCTGGGTAGTATTGCCTGTATTCAGAGACAGATTTCGCATCTTGTCATCTTGCATGAACAGCGACCAGAAATAGAGAGCATTTCCTTCCCGGATCTGTAATACCTGAGGAATAGTCATTTTGGCCGCAAATGTTTCCATACGCTCTGTTTTGCTGTAATAATACTGATCCATAGTCTTTTGTATGGTTTCTATATTGTCGTAGCAATTGAATATTTCATTCAGTAACTCCTGGGAACTCTCGTCCTGCACTATTCCGGAAACCTTGAACGTTTCCATTGCATTTTTCTGAAGGTTAAACATGGGGCTTGAAAGGAAAATATCCTGATATCGTTCGAGTGTATCTGTAGGGATAGCAGAAAAATCTGTCAGACGTTCTGAGAAATATCCTGCTACCCGAGCTTCCGTAGTTGCCGTGAGACGGATATTTTCCAGAATCCTCAGGTTCTCTACCAACTCGTTTACCACCATTTTCATGGATTGTCTGAGTTGCTTCTGGTTGGACATATTCCCGATCACATCACTTCCTACAAATGTAATTAGAATACCCAATACAACGATGGCCAGCTGGTAAATGAAGTTTCCAACGGATTTCTTGAGGCGATTTTTCCATTCTCCGGATTTTTCGGGAGTTTGCTTGTGTTCTTCCATGTGATTCAATACATATATTCTGCGTTATATTTTTACCAGCTTCTCTAAATGATTGCTCTGCAGTTGCGGTGCCATACAAAAAACTCCCGCCTACAAAAGTCTCCTGATGTCTGCGAGAGTTTAGTTTGTCAGTTGTTTGATGGTCAGCAGGCTTTGAAACTCATATCCAGGCCTTTCACCGAATGGGTAAGGGCACCTACGGAAATATAATCTACCCCACATTCTGCATAATCACGCAACGTGTCGAAAGTAATTCCTCCGGAGGATTCGGTCTCATATTTGCCGTCGATCAGTTTCACTGCCTTGCAGGTATCTTCCGGTGTGAAATTATCGAGCATAATGCGGTCTACTCCACCGATCTCCAGCACCTGCCTCAGTTCGTCGAAATTGCGTACCTCGATCTCTATTTTCAGGTCTTTACCTTTCTCTTTGCAATACTCTTTTGCGCGTAGAATGGCTTTATCGATACCACCGGCAAAGTCCACATGGTTGTCTTTCAGGAGGATCATATCAAAGAGTCCGATCCGGTGGTTTACTCCCCCACCGATTTTTACCGCGGCTTTCTCCAGCATACGCAGTCCCGGAGTTGTCTTACGGGTATCCAGTACACGGGTATGTGTTCCTTCCAGTTGCTTTACATACCTGCGTGTCATGGTGGCGATTCCGCTCATGCGTTGCATGACATTGAGCATCAGGCGTTCGGTTTGCAGCAGAGACTGTATACGACCTTCCACCACCATAGCCACATCGCCCGGTTTCACTTCCTGGCCATCCTGGATAAAGACTTCCACCTTCATCTCCGGATCGAAGCGGTGAAAGATCTCTTTGGCTATTTCTATTCCGGCCAGCACTCCGGCCTCTTTAATAAGCAGTTTGGACTTCCCTGTAGCCGTAGCCGGTATACAGGAAAGAGTGGTATGATCGCCGTCGCCGATATCTTCCGCGAAAGCCAGATCGATAAGTTTGTCAATCAATTCATTCATTGGTCTTATCTATTCGGATTTGATGTATTAAAAAACTATTCTCTACACGTTTAAAGAAACAGGTCACCCGAAAGTCACCTTTTGTCGTCGTCAGGGTCCCTATCACAAAACTCGATCCGTCTCGCTTACCCTAGTGATTGAGGCTGTATCCTGTCACTTTGTTCTCGCTGAAAAAAGTAGCTAATGCTGCTTCTCCGGTCTGACGGTTGTGTTTGGTCGAACGATTCTGGATGATCAGATCTACTTTATCTCCCAGAAATGGGGCCAGTTCCTTTGCGTTTCCCTTTTTAATGGCCGCTGTCACTTCGGCAGGAATTTCCTGCGCAGAGAGAAAGAGGAGCGGGAAACATACGAAAACCAACCAGATAATTACGCTTTTTTTCATAATCTCAAGTTTTTCCAGCGTACTGACACAGATACTACATGAACGTTTTTCCTGCTATTGCGGTTGTGTTACCGATTCTCTTCCCTGTTTGTGCAGATGGCCTTTACAAGTGGTTCTCTGTGTCAGGCGCATGTGACAAAGGTACACATTTCTTATAAAAAACCATATAAAATCCTTACTTTTGTACCTTCATACAATCTGCAGATCCATGAAAACAACTCTTCTCGTCGTAGGAAAAACAGTTGAAAAACATTACATTACAGCCATCAATGATTACCTGCAACGTACCCAACATTACATTAGTTTTGAGATGGAAGTCATTCCGGAACTGAAAAACACCCGCAACCTTTCGGCCGAACAGCAGAAAGAAAAAGAGGGTGAACTGATCTGTAAGGCCCTGCAGCCGGGAGATGTGGTGGTGTTGCTGGACGAACATGGCAAAGAAATGCGTTCAATAGAATTTGCCCGTTGGATGGAGAAGAAACTCACGCATGTCAACAAACGCCTGGTATTTATCATCGGAGGGCCGTATGGATTTTCTCAGAAGGTATACGACACCGCACAGGAAAAACTATCTCTTTCCAAAATGACTTTTTCCCACCAGATGATCCGGCTAATCTTCGTCGAACAGCTCTATCGTGCCATGTCTATTCTGCACGGTGGCCCTTATCACCACGAGTAAAATTTACGATGGATAGACGCTTCGCTATTTACGATTTACTAATTATTCCCTATGGTCATGACCTCTTGATTGATTATTGACACTGAGGAACGTTTACGATGTACGCTTGAAGTTACATTGTATTCAAAAGTAAATTCTTTACATCGTACATCTCTCTTTACTCTCTCGCCATCAGACGCTGTTCGGCCATCTTTTCGTATTTCGTTCCGGGACGACCGTAATTGGCATACGGATAGATCGATATTCCGCCACGGGGAGTAAACAGACCTGTCACTTCCAGATAACGCGGATTCATCAGACGTACCAGGTCTTTCAGAATGATATTGATGCAGTCTTCATGGAAAGCTCCGTGATTGCGAAAGCTGAACAGGTACAGTTTCAGACTTTTGCTTTCCACCATTTTGATATCGGGAATGTAACTGATGCGGATTTCCGCGAAATCGGGCTGTCCCGTGATCGGACAAAGGCTGGTGAACTCCGGACAGTTGAAACGTACCCAATAATCGTTTTCGGGGTGTTTGTTGTCAAAAGCCTCCAGGACCTCCGGTGCATAATCCTGTTTGTATTCCGTTTTTCTTCCCAACAGGGAGAGTTGTTGTTCCAGTTGATTATTTTCCATCGTTTTATTTAATGATCCAATGATGTAGAGACGCAAGGTTTACGTCTTATTCTATGATTTTGATTGAGACACGTAAAGACGCAATATTTTGCACCTTTTTTCTATAAATCTGATGGAGACGCAAAGTATTACGTATCTACAAGTAAATGATGATTCTACATCGTAATTCCTTTGTATTCTTCCAACCCTTGCCGGCGGAGTTTACAGGCCGGACATTCTCCGCATCCATCCGCAGGTATACCGTTATAGCAGGTCATTGTCTCGTTGCGGATAATATCGAAAACCTCCAGTTTGTCGGCCATCGCCCAGGTCTGTGCTTTATCCAGCCACATCAACGGGGTATGTATGACAAACTGTTCTTCCATGGCCAGGTTGAGGGTCACGTTCAGCGATTTGATGAATGAATCCCTGCAATCGGGATATCCGCTGTAGTCGGTCTGGGAGACTCCTGTCACCAGGTGATAGATTCCGTGTTCGCGTGCGAATACGGCAGCGATACTCAGGAAAAAGAGATTGCGTCCGGGCACAAACGTATTTGGAAAAGAGCCGTCGGGCATTTCTTTATCCATCTCGATGGTAGTGTCCGTAAGCGAATTGCTGCCCAGCTGTCCGATGAATCCGGCATCCATTACCGAAAACTCCACTTCCGCTTTTTGTGCGATCTTGCGGGCCAGTTCCACCTCATGGGCATGCTTCTGCCCATACAGGAAACTAAGTGCATAGACTTTGGCAAAGTGCTTTTTTGCCCAATAGAGACACGTTGTCGAGTCCTGACCCCCACTGAACAGAACTACTGCTTTTTCGGCTATCATACTTATTAAATGTCTTTTACGTTAAGAATATTATAAGAAATGTCGTTGTCGTATACATCGCTGCCATCTACCTTTTTGATATAGGCTACCACACGAATGGTCACGGGCAGAATCAGGATTTCGTACAACGTTTTCAGAACGATCTGTACGCCCATCATTACCAGCAGATCCGGCCAGTCGATGATGAAGGCAAAAGCGATGGGAAAAAAGATCAGGGAGTCGGCTGTCTCCCCTACTACGGTAGACCAGATGGCACGTGCGGAGAAGTTTTTTCCGCCACTGGCAATTTTCATCTTGCTCATGACGTATGCATTGAGGAACGAGCCCACCAGAAAAGCCAGCAGACTGGCAATCACGATCCGGGGAGCCAGGCCAAACACGAAATTGAAATGCTCTTCTCCCTCCCAGAAAGGGGCGGCTGGCAGAGCAACGGCGATGAGTCCGAGCGATACCACAAAGAAATTCATGGCAAACCCACTCCAGATAATCAGGCGAGCTTTTTTGAACCCCCAGACTTCGGCGATGCAGTCGTTGATGATATACGAGATCGGGAATACAAGCAGCCCTGCGGTTACATACACCCCACAGATATTAACGACCTTGGTCTCCAATATATTGGCTGCGATGAGGCATACATTGAACAGAATGCCTAACAACATAAAAGGAACGGATACTTTATTCTTCATACTCTTGTTTTTTACGTGGTGTTCAAGCACACGCCCTTCGGAAAGGGAAATTTATACTAAAATGGATAATTGGGCTGCAAAGGTACGCAGAATCTGCAAATAACCAATCATCCTTGTAGAATCTTTTGTTTGGGGTGTTGAGGCGCATTTTTGAATAGTTGTTAGGATGTTGCTCGTTTTTTTATTTAAATGCAAATGATGAGGACGCAAATGATGGAGACACAAACAGGGAGACGCAAAGTATTGCGTCTCTACAAGTGTATCATTTTCAAAAGAAAACACGCTGGTATGTTGCGTTTAAAAAAAGGCAAATAGGCAATAAAGACAAACAAAGAACGAAATAACCCCTAATAAATTATTTCAGAGAAAGCCCGACAGCTACTGAAACAGGCCTTTACTTTCTTTTTCCTACAACAAACTCTTCGAAGAACGTGTCCCTGTAGCTGTTTCCGATCGCTATCTCATGGACACCAATGAAAATATCGTTGTTGTCAAAAGAGTTGATATGATCCGTATTCACGATATAAGATTTATTGATCCGCATAAATTGCTGCCGGGGAAGCAGTTCATGGATTGTTTTCAGATTCATCTTTGTGATGATCTTCTGGTCTTTCAATTGCAGCACTACATAGTCTTTCAGGCCTTCGATAAACAGGATATCATCAAAAAATACTTTGAAGTAGCGCCGTTCCGATTTTATGAAAAAGTAATCCGTAGCGGGTGCTTCAATATTTTCTTTCTCTTCGCTGGTCAGCAGACTGTGGTAGCTCAGCGCTTTTTGCACGGCTTTGTCAAACCGACGGGGATCTACAGGCTTGATCAGGTAGTCAATGGCGTCTACTTCGTAACTGTCAAGGGCATACTCCGAATAGGCAGTCGTAAAGATCACCAGAGTCTCCTTCGGGATGGTACGCGCAAATTCGATTCCTGTGATCCCGGGCATTTGTATATCCAGAAACACCAGCTCCACAGGGTGTTGCAGCATATACTGTGAGGCAGCCAGAGCGCTGTTAAACTCTCCGATGGGTTGCAGATCCGGTTGATCTTTCAATAAAAAAGAAATAGCCTCACGGGCCAGCGGTTCATCGTCTACAATGATACATTTCATACAGGGTTGTTATAAATGACGAGAGTAATTTGTTAGCTGATATCAGTTTTTTTAGACAGAAGAACAAAAGAACATATTTTAATTTTACAA
>DALZBD010000235.1:0-6456 GCA_031977515.1 Bacteroides sp.
CGATAAACTACCTCCCCACCAGATCAGCCAAGAGGGATACCTGATGGAATGGCTGGAAGATTACAAAGAGGAGGATATACATCACCGTCATGTGTCTCATCTGTATGGACTGCATCCGGGTAATCAGATCACGCTGACCAAAACTCCGGAACTGGCCGAAGCTTGCCGCAAGACACTGGAACGTCGCGGAGATGGAGGTACAGGATGGAGCCGTGCCTGGAAAATAAACTTCTGGGCTCGCCTGGGCGATGGCAACCGGGCTTATAAACTCTTCCGCAACCTGATGGAGCCGGCATATACTCCGGAAAATCCTCATCGGCATGGAAGCGGTACTTTCCCCAATCTGTTTTGTTCGCACCCTCCTTTCCAGATAGATGGCAACTGGGGCGGTACAGCAGGTATCAGTGAGATGCTGCTGCAAAGTCACGACGGTTTCATCGATTTACTTCCTGCCCTGCCTGATGCATGGCCTCAGGGAGAACTGAAAGGATTTAAAGTGCGTGGAGGAGCTACTGTAGATCTCACCTGGAAGAAAGGAAAAGCGGTATCGGCTTCCATCACATCGGATCATATTGACAATTTCACATTGAAAAGACCGCAAGGAGTCTCTACTTTGACGGTGCGGCAGGGAAGTACAAGCACACAGATAGAAGATAATTATATAACTCTTTCTTTATCTCCCGGAGAGACTGTAGAGATTGTTTTTCATGAATAGAAAGAAAAATAGAGTTCGTTATTTACGATTTATTCTTTCGTCATGACCATTATTTGATTATTAATACCAGGGAAGGTTACTAATACATAATGTGAGGTAAAAAATACCATGTATAATGTTATATATAAATAATGTATCTCCAATATCACGTCGTAAATTATTAATATTCATTGATATTAATAATTAAACAATGGCCATAACGAAGGAATAAATCGTACATCTGTAAACCTATACATCGTAAATTCCTTCATCTTACTTTCTTCCTCTTATAATAGGGATAGGTAATGCCCATAAAAAACAAGAGTGCTACAACTGCGGAGAGAAGAGCCATCTGAAAGGCAGCCTGCGGAGTCATATACACTGTGAAATAGCAGGTAATAAGAATACCCAGTGAAATGCCCACTTTCCATCCCAGCAGATGAGTAGTATTGGCCGTGCCACGTTGACAATGTTGAGACAGTCGAATAAAAAGCAACAGGAATTGCGGTGTGGTAAGCCCAACTCCCAGTCCGATCAAAGCAGCTGCAATAGCCGCACCTATCGTACGATCCGGATCGATCAGTATACTTAGTCCGATTACTATCAGAAGCAATCCGGAGACGATCTGCAACCAGGTCTTTTCGGTTTTGAAAAAGGTTCTTGCCACCGCTACCGATAACAGGAAACCAACCCCTACAAGGATAAAGAAAGGAATCGGTACATACCATACGGATATGTGTGTATAGGATTGAGGTACAGCCGGGATCAATACACCGGGTATAAGTGCAACCAGCACCAGGTTGATAAAAGGTACCCATCCCTGAGGCAGAATAAAGCGGTCACGGCTACAGACTTTGGCTCCGATAGGTGCCCGGAAAGGCACATGCACACCCATGAGGCAAAGTACAGCAAGCACACCTATAGCTACAGAAGCATACAGGATTGTCTCAAAGCCCTGTATCTGATCCAGGATCAACCCTACGGAAATCCCCAGGATCATTCCCAGGCGTGCCATCCAGGCAAAGGTCATATTGGCTTTGCTGCGGCACATGGAAGCGGAGATATCAATGGCTAATGTAATGATCATCGTAGTAGCTACTCCGAGCATGGCTCCCTGAAAAAGAGCCAGTAGCAGAAACTCTCCGAAACTGCTTACATACATATACCCTATGGTACTCACTGCCAGCAGCAGGGAAGAGAGCACACCAAGCGATTTGCGCTTGTAGGTATCAATGAGATAGCTATAGAACGGCCCTACCGCACACATGGCCAGTGTAAAGAAGAGAAACATACTTCCTGTCCGATAGATCGGGAGTTGCAATCGTGTACCCATTACCACAGGTAGCACGGGCAATAACATATAAAGGGAAATAAACAAAAACAGATTTCCCAGAGAAAGTCGTACAAAGGAAGAAGTCCACAAGTACGACGTCCTGTCTGATTCCATAATTAAATTGAATGAGTTACCTCCTGAAAACTTTACCTATCAAGAACAGATACCGGATCAGTATTGTTCCTGTTCGTTGGGGAAGTCTTTCTGTTTGACATCCTCTACGTACTGACTGATGGCATCGGTCATCACTGTATGAAGATCGGCATACCTGCGCAGGAAGCGAGGGCTGAATCCTTTGCTCATACCGAGCATATCCTGCACCACCAATACCTGACCGTCTACCTGACCACCGGCACCGATACCAATGATAGGAATGGTGAGTTCACTGGCCACACGAGCCGCCAGTTCGGCAGGGATTTTTTCAAGTACAATACCAAAGCAACCTGCTTCTTCAAGCAAATGAGCATCCCGGATCAACTTGTCTGCCTCCTCTTTGTCTTTGGCACGAACGGTATAGGTACCGTATTTATTGATAGACTGAGGCATCAGTCCCAGATGCCCCATTATAGGAATACCTGCACTCAGGATGCGCTTGACAGTTTCGATGATCTCCTCTCCTCCTTCGAGTTTCAAAGCATCGGCATGGCTCTCTTTCATGATACGGATCGCAGAAGCTAATCCCTCTTTGGAATTGCCCTGATAGGTACCGAAAGGCATATCTACGATCACCATCGCACGGTTGACTCCACGCACCACGGATTTGCCGTGATAGATCATCTGATCCAGTGTCATGGGAAGGGTAGTGACGTTTCCGGCCATTACATTCGAGGCAGAGTCGCCCACGAGGATCACATCCACACCGGCGCCATCCACAATCTTGGCCATTGTATAGTCATACGCAGTGAGCATAGAGATCTTCTCACCACGTTGTTTCATCTCGATCAAACGGTGAGTAGTCACCTTTCTTTTGTCATCTGATATGTAACCAGTCATAACATTTTCTTTGGATAGTTAATCTTTTACCTGTGATTCCGATCTTCACAACCGGAGTAAAACCGGCTGCAAAGTTATAATATTTAATTTGGATAGTACAACAAAAAAAGGATAATTCGGTTTTCATCCTGCACCGTCCGTGCGCTACAGGGCTATCCGTGAGGTTTCCGATCATTATCCGGATATAGCTTTTGTGTATTGCTCTTTCCCGAACCGCTAAACGTGGCTCTCCCAATCAAAGAAACAGGCAAAAGGAAAACAGCGTCTTACTATCTGATAAGCATAGACAATAACTTGACGGAGAAATATCCCCATAACACGACAACTACGCTCAACAAAAAAAATAAGAGATACATTTTCTTTTTATAGGATTTGTCCATAACTCATACAATCTTTTATTTCCCTGAAACAATACCGACTACAATAATAGGCGTAAAACCCTGAAGGAAGGGGAAAAAATTGGTATAAAATGCCGAAAAACAGTTCATGAAGACTATTGTGCTCTATACGGGAAGATTTTCTCTCCCTTCCGGGCAGATTCAAAGGCATACATTCATTTTGATTCAAACAGGAAAAACTACAATAAGTCCTGAGTATTACAGAAAAAATCTAAACTATTTGTAAAAGATACATATTACTTTTTCTTATATTTCCTGTATAAAACTGTTGTTTTTTTATTGGACACATTTATAAATAGCAGATTTTTATCTAAGTTTGTAGAATATAAGATGCACCTTAGTATAGAATACAAACAAGTTTAATTCTCTGCTTTCGACTTTCACTATATTTTTATACTATTAGGAGCGATTCGGGCAAGTCTGCAAAACAGGATCAGAATTTATTATTGTATGAGACTTATATATGTGTTTTTATTTCAGAAATAAGAGCAAAAGAACATCTTCTTATTTTGTGGAATCATTTACAAAGTCTGAATCTTAATTGAATTCTTCTGTTCTTTTGTTCTTCTGTCTGAAAATAAAATGCAGCTTTCACTGGATTCATTTGACCGGAAATATTTGATAGGTTATGAAAAAGCAATATATCCACCTCCTCTCTCTTTACCATATCTACAAGACCGATCCCCGGGACAGGGAGATTAGAGAAAAGCTCTATCGCGATCTGAATATAGAAGTACTGTTCCCTGCCCTGGACCATACGCTGTCTGCTCCGGGCAAGCAATATCTTTACCATATACTTTGTGAAGGAAAAAAGACAGATATAGATTCTTATGAAGCATGCATGGAGCAGTTGTCTCCATCTTCTTCACTGAATTTGCGTATCAGAAAACATCTCAAAAAACTCGCCCATCCGGATGCATATTATATTGCTTCTCTTCTGGAAGAGCCATTTGATTCTGTCAGAGAGAAAGAATGGTTAATAGTCAGATTACTGCGTTTTCTTCCTCTTCTACTGGGTGGATTGACACTCATTTTCCACAAGCCTGTTCTCCTGTTATTGTTTGTTGCGGCACTGATCTGTAACGCCCTTTACCATTACCGTATAAAAATAAAAATGCAACCTTATTTTTATTCGGTTCCTCAACTCAGGATATTGCTCCAACAGGCAGAGGAACTTATGCAGATTGAAGAAATATCTTCTTTAAGCACAGAGGTACAACAGGATTCTGCTGGGATCAGAAACCTGAAACAACACCTGGCACTGTTTCGCTTCAGTATAAAGTTGGAAAATGATCTGGCTATTGTGGGATATATGATCTCCGAGCTTTTCCGTATTTTCTTTCTTTCCGAAGCTTATGCTGTAATACGTGCTTTCAGGCTGATGAGAAACCGAAAAGAGTTGCTTGAAAAAGTATATCTCTTTGTTGCGCGAACGGATGTGCTTCTATCCATAGCTGAGCTGCGCCACTCTCTTCCCGGGTTTTGCCTGCCGGAAGAAACCCAGGCGTATACACGTATTTATACCCGGGATATGTATCATCCTCTGATCCCCGGTTGCATTCCCAATTCGATCTGTATAAAAGACAGATCCATTCTGATTACCGGCTCTAACATGACTGGCAAAACCAGCTTTATACGTACTGTAGGAATAAATATTCTATGTGGAAAGACACTTCATACCTGTTTTGCCAGAGAAATGTGCTTTTCCATGGATTTGCAGGTATTCTCCTGCTTGCAGGTACAGGATAGCCTCACAGAAGGTAAAAGCCTTTTTCTGAAAGAAGCAGATATAGTGGGGCTATTGATCGAAAAAAGTGGGAAAGGTAGGTGTGTATTTTTATTGGATGAGATGTTCCGTGGTACCAACACACGTGAAAGAATCGCTATTGGTAAAGCTGTTCTCTCCTATCTGGCAGAAACAGGGAATATTGTACTGGCTTCCACACATGATCTGGAACTCTCGGTATTATTGGAAAAACAGTATACATTTTATCATTTCTCAGAGACGGTGAAAGATGATAAATTATATTTCGATTATTTGCTGAAACCAGGAATTTCATCCGGACAAAATGCAATCCATTTACTTCGGATATGCGGATATCCGGAGAAAGTGGTGAAGGAGGCTTTGCTGCAAGCCGGACAAAAAACGGAATGAATACCCATTTCCCATGATCTGTCTCAGGCATCTTTGTTTTTCTGAGACGCAAGATATTGTGTATCTACATCGTTTGTATGTATTTTTTCAAAGATAATTACATCTGTCTCTTTGTACGAGACGCAAGGTATTGCGTCTTCCAATATATTGCATTTGAAAAAATCACCAGTTACTCAGAGATCCTTCCACAACAAGTTCCAGGTCTTCCCTGTAAAATCATCCCATACCCTATCGCATTTGTCAGTTATGGATATACGGGAATTTGTAGTGGCCAGTCCTACTACCTTTGCGCCGGATTCACGGCCAGCTGTAAGCCCATGAAAAGAATCTTCAAATACTACACTATGCTCCGGAAAGGTTCCCAGACGTTGCATAGCCACCCGGAAACATTCCGGATCGGGTTTGGACCGGGCAAAGTCTTCAGAGGTCAGGATCGCATCAAACAGACTGGTAAAACCGGGATGTGCCTGATAGACGTTCTCCATTTTCTCCGTATTGGAACTGGTGACTACTGCTGTACGTACTCCATTTTTCCGAAGATCGGTCAGAAACTCCGGGAATCCCGGAATATACTCATACGACATCTGTGCCTCAAAATCTGCCAGATCGGTTTTAATTTTTTTCTGAATATCGTCCATTCCTTTGAAGTAACCCTCAAAGATCTGAACCAAGGTCTGCCCTTTGATGCGTCTGCCAAAATCTTCTTCTCCGAGGTATTCTTTTCCCTGCTTGTTCCAAAAAACAGAATACTGAGATTCGGTATCCATAATCACTCCATCAAAATCAAACAGTGCGGCTTGTTGCATATCCTTCTTCGTAAACTTTATTTTATCTTCAAACGTTACCCATTACAAATTGTTGGACAATACAGTTTCAGACAGAA
>DALZBD010000236.1:0-6445 GCA_031977515.1 Bacteroides sp.
AGAGGTCATGCCTTCCTCAAAATGCTGGTTGAGTGCCGTGTCACTGGTGTAATTGATCCACCAGATCGCCTCCTTGTTGCTCTGTCCGTCGCTGTTTGCCATGTCAAAAGTCTCTTTGAAGGTGTCATACATTCCCAGTCCGGCAGTGCCGATCACCTCTTTTGCCAGAGAAGCAGCTTCCGCATACCTGCCCCGATACAGGCACATTCTGGCTTTAAAAGCTTTCACAGCCAGGCCGGTCACGCGGCCATTGTCTTTGTCTGGTGTCCCTGTCAGCTTTTGTGCCGCTATTTCCAGGTCGTCAAAGATCTGTGTATAAAAATCCTCTACGGAAGAGCGCTGTGCGGTGGTTACCGGACCTGTGATCTCATCGGTATACAAGATGACATCGCCCCAGGTCTCCACGATCAGGTGAAGATACAAGGCACGCAGAAAATGCACCTCTCCTTCCCTTTTCCGGATCAGCTCTTCGGACAGACCCGAACCCGATGCCCGTTCAATGGCAGTATTGCAGGCATTGAGCCCGTTGTAAAGTGCATTCCACATATATTCCATCAGCGGCAGGTCTCCCTGCAGATCCTGTGAGTAGAAGGCCATTTGCGGAGCCCGGCCACAATCGGCACCGGCACCGGTATAGCAATCTGTACCCATTTCGGTAAAAGCATATCCATCGGCTTTGGCAAACCACACACGGGAATAGGCATAACAGGCATTGATCAGGCTTTCGTATCCTTCCGGTGTGCTATAGAGTACATCTCCGGTAATGCTATTTCTGTTGGTTTCCGAGAGGAAGTCCGAACAGGAACACAAGGTGATAATAAGTATGAACAGGGATAATATCTTTTTCATAATCCATCGTATTTTAAATTAAAAACTTGCGTTTATACCAAAAACAAGCTGTTTGGTCATCGGGTAAGAGTTGGCCCCTCCACGTTCGGGATCGTAATCGCTGAATCCGCTGAAAGTAAAGAAGTTTTTCATAGTAGTATATACCCTCAACTTAGACAATCCAGCTTTGCCGCTTATCTGTTTGGGGAAAGTATATCCCAGGGTAATGTCCTTGATCTTCAGGAAGTCACCTTTCCGGTATCCCAATGTGCTGAAATAGAGCATGGACTCATTCTTATTGAAGTGAGGCCGCGGATAAGCATTGGTCGGATTCTCTGGGGTCCAGTAGTCAACCACCGAAGAGTTGCTCCACCCACTCGGATGATAGTTCAGTGCCGCGTCGCTCCGGATGAGATGTCCTACCCTTGCATAGAGGAAGAACGAAAATTCCCATCCTTTGTATTCAAAGCGGTTGTTGAGTCCGGCAGTCCACTTGGGGGTCTGTTGTCCCAAGACCTTTCTGTCTTCTGTCGCGTCGATCGAACCCTTGTTGCCCGTATCACGTACTTTGATGTCGCCCGGCTCCTGGCCATACTTGGCAGCTTCCTGTGCTTCATCCAATTGCCAGATACCTATCTTTTCATAATCATAAAATACTTTGGTCGCATGTCCGATAAACCATCCGCTGGCCACGTCATCCTGATTGGTATTCAAGGCTGTAATTTTCTCTTTATTGGTGGAGAAAGTCAGATCACTGGTCCATCGGAAAGAGGAAGTATCGAAGTTGACTGTATTCACACTGATGTCCAGTCCGCGGGTTTCCGTCTTTCCTACGTTGCTGATCACCTGGGTAAATCCGGTATGTCCGGGTAATATCATCGGCAACAACAGGTCGGAGGTCCAGGTCTTGTAAGCATCTATGGTAGCATAGATCCGGTTGTTGAGCACTCCGAAATCGAGACCGAAATTCAATACTTTTGTTTTTTCCCATTTCAGTTGCTGGTTGGCCAGGTTGTAGGGACGATAGCCGTATGCCGGTACATCATCAAACGTATAGATTGTTTTACTCAAGCCTCCTGTTGTCTGGTAAGGAGAAACCGCACTGTTGCCGGATACACCGTACGACGCTCTCAGTTTCATATCGCTTACCGCTTCTACATCCGTCAGGAAATTTTCGTTTTTCATTCTCCACGCCAGCCCCACAGAAGGAAAATATCCCCACTGGTTGCCTTTGGCAAGTACGGAAGAACCGTCTGCGCGCAATGTCGCCGTGAGCAGGTATTTGTCCAGCCATTTGTAATTGAAACGTCCGAAGTAGGAGAGCAGAGCCGATTCGGTGAGGCTGCTTGCTATCACAAAATCCTGTTGGGTACCGTCGAGGTTGTGAAACAGCGACTCTTCAAAAGAGAGTCCTTTGCCTTCTGCATACGTATCTTCATAGGTATTTTTGGACATGCTGTGTCCCAGCAATACGGTGAAGGAGTGATCCCTCAGATCCTTGTTGTAAGTCAGTGTATTCTCCCAGGTGATGGTTTCCGAGCGTTTTTCGGTTTTCGCTACCCTTGCCAGGTCTTTGTTGGAAGTCGCGTAGGTCGAATTGACCCCTTCAAACCTTCCGTTGCGGCTGTTGCTGGCATCAAACCCCATGTTTGTACGGAAATGCAACCCCTTTATGATCTCATAATTCAGATAAGCCGTACCAAAGAACCGTGTCGACTTGGTCTCGTCCCGGAAATTGTCTTTGTCCTGATTCATCAGCATATTGACAGCCGTGGAACCGCTACCGGTAAAAGGATATTTGTTGATGGAGCCGTCTTCGTTGTAGGGTACTCCGTAGGGGTCTTGTGTTTGTGCGTAATGGAATACATTGCTGGGCACTGCATCCTGAAGGGAATAATTGAAAAACATCGAAGCTCCGGCCTCCATGCCTTTTATAATACGCTGGCTGATGTTCATACGTCCGTTGTAGCGGGAGAGTTCTTCTCCTTTCAATACCCCTGTCTCGTTCATGTAATTCAGTGAGAAAGCTACTTTCGTGGCATCCGTACCGCTGCTTACCGACACCTGATAGTCCTGGGTGATGGCACTTCCCAGGATCAGATCGTACCAATCTGTGTTTACTCCATTGCGGATACGTTCCAAGGCCACGGCATCCCAGATGCTGCTGTCGTCTTCCGGTGAGCTCCATTGACCTACGGCCCGCATGGCTTCCCGGCGCATCGCCACGTACTGATCCGTGTTATTCACCTTAGGCAGGTTAGTGGCCAGACTGGGACCCACAAAAGCATTGAAGTCCACCTGCGGTTTTCCCTCTTTGCCTTTTTTGGTAGTGATCATGATGACCCCGTTGGCACCACTTGAACCGTAGATCGCAGTCGTGGAAGCATCCTTCAATACTTCGATAGACTCTACGTCATTGGGATTGATGGTCAGATCAGCACCATAGGGAATACCATCTACCAGGATCAGCGGTGCGTTGCTGGCGGTGAGTGAGCGATTGCCGCGTACGGTAAAGTTCAGACCGCTGCCCAGCGCACCGCTGGAACGGGTCATGTCCAATCCGGCGATCTTGCCCTGCATACTTTCAAGCACATTGCTGGTGGGCAAAGCGGTGATATCAGCCTGTTTCACAGAAGCGATAGAGCCAACCACATCTCTTTTCTTTACCACACCGTACCCTACTACTACTACCTGATCCAGTGCCTGAGCATCTTCCCGAAGCGTCACATGTATGGAGGATCTGGCTCCGACAGCGATTTCTTGTGAAGTATATCCGATGTAAGAGAATACCAGGATGGATTGGTCGGAAACGACAGAAAGAGAATAGTGTCCGTCCAGATCGGTCACTGTACCTGCGGAAGAGCCTTTTACGGTCACATTGACCCCGATCAAGGGCTCGTTCTGGCTGTCGGTAACTGTCCCGGTAATGACTTTGTTTTGTCCGTAAGCCTGATGCAGCAGCATAAGGGCAAACACAAAACAACAGGTTCTGAGCATAAAAAAGTGTTTGTTGTTCATGTCGTGAAATGATTGTATAAGATTAAGGAAACTCGAAGTATAAAAAGTTGGATCCAGTTTATGAAGACAAATGTATGTAAATGAAATGATTTGGAAGTACAATATCTGTTCGAATCGTTACATTTTCTCGCCTCGATAGGGAAGACATTATTGACTGACCGGAATTTACCTCTTTCTTGTTTTCAGATGGAGCGTAGAGAGCCATGTGATTTATTCTTTAACAGAACGACAGTGAGGTAGGGAAGGGAGACGCTACGTAGAAAGATGGGGTATACAGGGTATGGATATATGGGAGACGCAATTATGCGTCTCTACATGGTTTGTGTTTTCTTTTCAAAGTGATTATAGCTGGTTGGTTGTAGAGACGCATATTTGCGTCTCAGAGAGAAACAAACTGAGAAAGTAAACGGGAAAATATAAATAACTATTCAGTGAAACCACCACATAGACAGATTCTCAAATAAAAAAGGAATCATCCCGGATAGGATAATTCCCTTACGCACGGGAGGAGAGGCTCGAACTCCCGACACCTGGTTTTGGAGACCAGTGCTCTACCAACTGAGCTACTCCCGTGTTTGCGTGTGCAAAGGTAGCAGAATATTCTGTTTTAGCAAGCGCCTCAGGAAACTATTTTATCTCTTTCCATGCATCTGGCTGGAAACCAACCTTCACAGTTTCTGCGGTAATAAGTAGCGGGCGTTTTACTAATTTTCCGTTTGTTGCCAGCAGAGTGATCTGTTCTTCCTCGCTCATCTGGGGCAGCTTGTCTTTGAGTTGTTGTTCTTTGTAAAGCACCCCACTTGTATTGAAGAATTTCCGTAGGGGCAGGTTGCTTTTGGGTATCCACTCTTTCAGTTCTTCTTCAGTTGGATTGTCTATGGTGATATCACGCTCATCGCATTCGATGCCTTGTTCTCTGAGCCATTGTCTGGCTTTGCGGCAGGTGTTGCACGCCGGATAGTGTAGAAGTATGGGTTTCATTGTTTGTCGATTATGATTGAAATATTCAGGGTAATAGATGTATCTGTTCAAACAGGGTCCGATAGAAGGCGGCCTTCTTTTCCAGAGCCAGCGGGTAGGCACGTGACGAGGAGGGCATCCGGTAGAGACGCATTGTTCGGTCTTTGTATGTAAATTCTGTATACTGTCCTACTTTCGGCTCCTCCACCTCAAACTGCATACGCAGCGTATCTGTGGCCTTCTGTCCGGTCGTGACAATGGCCCGGCAAAGCGGGATCTGATCCAGCAATTCTCCGATGTCTGTAGGTTCTACTACCTCCAGGAATTTATCGGAGGCATTGTCCTGCAGCCGTCGTATGGATCGTGCCGTATCAAATATGGCAATCCCTTTCCGGTGGAGAAAGTCTGAGATCTTATCCGGCATGAATGCTTTCAGGTCTTCCCGCAAAAAGAAGTTCTTATCTGCGAAAAAGATCAGCCCGAATATCCTCCACATATCGTTGTTGAGGTTGGGATAATAAAACTCCATAGACCATCTTTTCCGTTGCGGAGGAAAGCTGCCCAGCATCAGCAACCGTGCATTTTCCGGTAGGAAAGGAGGAAGTGGATGACTTTCCGTTTGTATTTCCGGTGTAGACATCTTATTTTTGATTTCCGATTCTCTTTTTATCATATCATACACAGGCTTATCACCTGATTAAACTTTAGTTTGGCTGGCTGATAAACTGACGGAGTTGGCCTTCGATGGACTGCGTCTACCGCTGGTCCCACACTATATATCTGTAAGAGATACATCCATGCGTCCACCACCTACAACTTATCACTTAAAACTTATAACTTATCACTCAACTACCCGGTAATTGCTGAGTTCCCTGGTCTGTTCAAAAGAAAACTCCGGGTATTCATACAACGGGAATCGATTCTCTGTAGTCCCTTGTGTATAATTCCAGATGGTTGCATACTCTTCCGGTTCTTCTCCCATATGATCCAGCTGCCTGAGGTAAGCGGCTACCGATTTGTTTTCCGAGATATACACCTTTCCGAGTTTGTCTATGATCGGACTGTGCCTGCGCGTAGCGTCGTGGTCGAAGCGTAAAATACGTTTTCCCTCTTTGGTAAAACCTATCAGGGCGAAGGTCATACTTTTGCCAATGGCAGGCAGGTTGAGTACACTGCGGTCGGTGGCCAGAAAAGGAAGATGGTGTTTTTTCAGGAACCTGCGTATGGTCAATGCCACATCTTTGCTTGTATGCAACAGGCTATTGAGCTCTTCTGCCTGTTGTGAGGTGAGCTTTCCGAATATCTTTTCTTCCTGCTGTTCCTGCATGGAGCGACTGTTTGGGGTGAATACCGCATAGTTCTCCTGAAAACCTTTTACCGAGAACGTATAATAGGTCACCACTCCTACGTCGTTGAGTACTTGCCTGAGCCGTGTGGTATGTCCTCTGCGGGAAGCCGCTACCGTATATACCAATTGATTGGTGATCAGCCAGCCTGCGGACAGTATCTTCTCAATAGCTCTGCGCGCTTCGGGAGTTACTTCCAGCGGACTTTGAAAATGGGTCTGTATAATGAACTGCTGTACACCTATAGCGGATGCTTTTTGTTTGAATTCTTTGAGTATCTCTACCAGTTCATC
>DALZBD010000237.1:0-6412 GCA_031977515.1 Bacteroides sp.
GGCAGCCGCCGGCAGATGCGGCAGGTAGCCGTCAGGGCGCTGCCCGAGGCCGATGCCGGCAATTCGCGCTGCGGGGTAGAGTATTCCCCTTTGCAGAGGATCCCTACCTCTTCCCCCATAAATTCCCGGTCGATCACCAGAGTATCGTCGTCGATGCTCACCACCTCCGGGTCTTGCGCAGGGTCCAGCAGGCGGATGGTTCCTTCCAACTGCTTGTACCACCAGAACCGCCGGCGCGACTTGTCTGCCAGCGCATTCTTTTCCAGCATCATCGTTGCGGTGATGGTCTGCTGGGGAGTATCATCCCACGGATTGTACAATACGGTATCCGGCGCATCGAGCATCAGTACCGGTACGGCAGGACTTTCACTCACGCATACCAACTGGTGGGAGTCCTGAAACACCAGTACCTGATGGGTACGCGGGTCTACATACTCGGCGTAGAAAAACAAGGTCAGCGGACTCAGTACATCCACATTGCGCCTGATCTGAATGCGCCCCTTATTAGCACCCGACTGGGTGATCTCATACTTCGTATTCGAAGTGTCTATCACCGCTCCTAATTTATCTTCCCCCTCCATCCATTTCATGTTGGTGAGCGAAGCATTGACGGCCCCCACGGAGATGATCCCGTCCCGGTCGAATACCGTGCACCGGGGTTGCAGCACCAAAGGGGTCAGTTCGAAGTCGGGAGCATATTCACTGTTGTCGAACGAGTAGGTCTGCCTACCCGCCACACTGCCTACCGGGACAATGCTTACGCTTGCCTGCAGCGGCTTGAAATTAAAACGTATCTTTTTCTGTTTCATATCTGATTCTGTTTATTGTTAATTATCAACATATAATCAACCACTTGGTCTTTTTGAGGATATTCTCGCATATATCCCAATGGCTACTATACAAATCCCGTCCACCATCGCCTCTCGGAGAGCCGAGGGCCTGTGATTCCAACGCGTGCGACACAGGAATTCCGGGGCGTGAGACGCAAAGTATTGCGTCTCTACAAGTGTATCTATTCCTTGTATTCCCGATCGTAAATTTCAAAACGTCAATTCCTGCCGGGCTTCCTTCACCTCATTTCCATCCCTCAGATAGGCCGTGCAGATAAAGCGGCATCCGCCATTGCTCACGAAGCGCAGTCCTCCCACATCCTCTGTGTTGATGGGCAGTGACCGGCCGAATCCTGCTTTTTGAATGGCCCAGGCATCGTCTTCCGCCATGTCTCCACTGTCTCGTGTCCAGGTGATATCCGCGTCGAGCAGTTCGTCCGTCACATCCGTATGGTGTATCCATCCCTTCACCGAGAGGGTCGTATCGATCTCTCCGTAATCGAAATCCAGTCCGTTGCTGCTCTCTATCTCCAACGTAAAGTTGGGGTTTCCCGCAAGGAGCAGCCAGTCGGTGGCGTTCCACCGGGGCGTCTGCAACGTCTTGTCCACGATGCAGCGATAGCGGCAGGAGTTGTGCCACACGTCGTGCGCCAGCGAAGAGGTAGAGCGATAGGGCTGGTCGGAGGCAGCTACCGCGGCACTCCACAGCCCTCTTTCCACGACCTCCTGCACCTCTCTGCCCTGGTAATCGATCCGGTGCAGATCCTGCACCGCAATCCCCCGGGCGTAGAGGTACGACTGCTCCGGATGGATGGGTAGGTTGTCCGGAATAGGGAAGTTCTTCGCTGCTCCCAGCCCGAAGGATATATGAGACGACCCCGTCAGGTAAGTATTGACCCCGTCGAGCATCGTGATGCACTTGTCTTTGCTGGAGATCCGGATGCTGCTCTGCCGGCTCACGTCGGTGAAGTTTCCGTATTGTACCAGGTTCATAAAAGGTACCGGCGGGCGGTTGACCCCTCCCGGCACTTCCGCATCCGCACCCAGTACGCAGCGGATCTGGTGAGTAGCATCGTTGACCTGTATGATGCGCATATAGGAAGAGAAGAAACCATCCGGCCGCAGGTAACTGCCCAGCAGGATATCGTCTGTGACAAACGGTATGCGATCTCCCTCCTCGATCTTCAGGGTGATCAGGTAGCTGCCATCGTCTTCCTCCACTCCGGAGATCACCGACCCGTTGGTAGCATAGAGCTCGCCCCCTACCACCTGGATGCGGTTGTAGCGAAACTCCGGTGCTTCCAGGAAGGAGCGCAACGTCAGGGAGGTCAGTTCCGCGTTGCCCTGCGCATCGATAGACCCACCGTCGCCCAGCGGACCGGGTACGAAATCGCCAAACTTCGCCCCTTCGAGGAAATGGATCAGCTTCTGTGCGGTGTCTATCCGGTTTTTGTGCAGGTATTCCATGCTCGACCGCAAGGCCGAATACGCGTTGTAATCCGTGGGCTGTGTATGGTCGCGACGACTGATCAGGTAGACCCCGGCACCGTTGACACCAATGCGCTCGGCATAGTCTGCCTCCTTGAGATGACCTTCAATTGCTCCCAGGCGGGAATATACGGTGTTGTCCCCTACCGTGTAGACTGCCTCATAGGGATTATAGAGTTTCTTTTCATACCCTTGTATGCGGGACGACCTGCCCGCCTCGCCAAAGCGCGGGTCCATCAGCCGTACCTTCTGCCCCAGTTCGTAGTTCTTGTCGTGCCGGGTGCACCAGACCGGGTTGGTGGGGCAATCGTATACATCCGTATCCCGGCAGTTTTTCAACGCCCATGTCTTTCCCGCTTCCAGCAATTCTTCCTCGGCTTCCCGGATCCGCTCTTCGGGCAGTTCTATTCCGGTGAGGATAAAGGTATCGCCCGGCGAAGGATGCAGGGAGGCATTGGGCACGATGATCGGGTTGTCTCCCGATCCCACAGTCTGATAGATCAGTTCGAATTTCCTGTCGAAATTGCTCTCATCGATCATGAGTTCAAACTCCCATCCTTCGAGCGCGCCCGAGGTAAAGACGCACCCCAGCGTCTGGCCCGGGATCAGGTGAGCAGGTGTGAACGGAGTATTCCCGGCCTTCATCACATATACATCGAAAGTCTCGTCGCTGTCCTGGATAGTACCCTGCCTGGTCTCTATGGCAGTGATGGTATCGGTATTCTTCGGATAGATATCGTCGAAAAAGACCACCTGATGCACCACATCCTCGGGCTCGAGGTCTTCCCATGCATCGATATACGACCGGCCATCGGGCAGGCGCAGGCGGATCTCGGAAATATGATTCGTGGCACCTCCCTGCTCCGCATGGCCGTAGCTGCTGCTGAGGTTGCGTGTAGAGCCGTAGCAATAGAAGCGGGTACCGTAGTTGCTGCTGTCGCCCGCCCGCCGGGGGAGGGAGGTCACTGCCTCTCCTACCCGGAACTCCTCTTCCGAGCCCCTCTCCAGCTTACCGAAGCAGATATGCACCGTGTCGCCGTTTGGCTCGATCCACCACTCGCAGTCGTAGTTCTGGGCCAGCAGCGTCAGCGCATCGAAGAGTTTCTCCCCTTTGTAGGAGATTGTCACCGTCTTTTCCTGCAGATCCACGGGTACGTCTTTCACCTGCCAATCTTCACCGCCCAGTTCGTAGTTGATACAATCTGCCACGATCTGTGCGTGTGCCAGCAGATTGGTGGTCAGGCTAAATGCCACCTCCTGCACCCCCTGCCGGCGGTAGAAGATGTTGTATCGGGTGAGCAGGCTGTCGATAGCGTCGAAATAGACTTCGTATTTCCAGCCGCCTGTGTCCGGGTCCTGTTCGGGATAGACCGTACGCGTCACCTCGTATTTGAATCCTTCGTACAGGATATAACAGCCTTTGCGCACCTCGATAAAGTCTGCCAGCACAAAGGTGAGCAACACGTAGTTGTCGCCCATCAATTGATGCCTGCGCACCGCATTGTCGCTGACAGATACCTGCCTGAATTCTTCTCCTGTTTTGTTGTAGATCGTGATCATCTGTATGTATATGGTTTATGTAAAGAGAGATCCCACACCGCTGTGTGATTGATGCATTCTCAGACTCCGCCTCAAAGGCGTGTCGGAGTATATTTTTATGAATAGAGTAAAGGCCGAAAGCAGAGAAACAAGCTCGCTTGCATTTCTATGCCGAGGCGCATCTTCTATTTTACAAATAGAATGAAAGTCGAGCGCAGAGAAAGACAAACTCGTTTGTTGTTCTATGCCGAGACGCATCTTCTATTCTATAAATAGAGTGGAAGTCGAAGGCAGAACCGAGTTCACTCGGATTATGCTGAGACGCACCCTCTATTCTGCAAAGATCAGAGAAAATTCAGGATGCGCCAAGAGGGGTTTTTCATGATGAAACGTTATAGCGACATGATGAAATGTTACAAGCCGATTGTAAAATAAAGTTGCTAAGCCAACATACTAATACAAAATCAATTACCATTCAAGATCTGTTGATCTCAGTCTACTGTACCTACTGTCTGGGTGACGGTGGTATGTTTTCGGTTGTGTGAGGAAGCAGGGACACAGGACTGCTGTGTACGGGTATGTGATCGAAATAGTACATGGAAACGTTGCAGGATTGTAACAAAGATGTTACCTTTACAGTAAATAGAAAAACCCATAGTTGAAAGGTACATCGCAGGGTCTCGTTTGCTTTTCAGAAGGATAGTTCTTTTGTGCGGAAGAGGGCTCTGCGTGTGATGCGTACATTTCATTTGTGTGATGGTAAGAACCTGTTTACAAATTGTTTGTTGGTTTATTCAGACGTAAATATGCGTCTCTACATTCTTTGTTGATTCTCTTTGGAAGGCAATAACGATCGATGCCATCCATGGACAATGCGCGTAGACCACACAACGACGAACGTCAGTTAATATGTAAACAGGTGCTCCATATAGAATTCTGATTATTACATTTGTTATGGCAATAAAAAAAATTCAAGCTGTTATTGAAAAGGCATCGGGCGGAGGATATGGCATCTATTGTCCGGACCTGGAGGGAATTTCTCTTTTCGGATATGGAGAGACGGAAGAGGAAGCCAAAGAGGATCTGAAAGAGAATCTGGCCGAGTTCGCAGAATTCTATGCGGAAAATAACAAAGAATTATTTCTTGTTTTAAATAAAGGGAATGTACGCTTTGAGTATAAGTATGACTTTTCAGGGTTCTTCCAAGCATATCCCGTGTTCAATGTGAGTGAACTGGCCAGGTATCTCCACATCAATCCTTCTCTGATGAGACGTTACAAACAGGGATTGGCCTACGCTTCTTACGAACGAAAGAAAGAGATCGAAGACGGTATTCATAAACTTGCCGGAGAATTAAGCGCGATTAGGTTTTAAGAACCTGCTGCCAGAAAGAAAAATCTTCTTCAACTCATAATCAGTATGCAAATCAACACATTACAATGTCATAATGAGAAACCATCTGTCTTTGCCACCGTTCGCACCCGGAAACACTTCAGTTGGAGGGGAGTTGCACTCCCCGACTATCTACTATAAGGAGTTTTACTCCGATAAAGACTACTTTTTACCAGAAATAAGTACTCATTGCGGACTATAAGTCCTGATAGTAAAGACAGCGGGAGTACAACTCCCGCTGAACAAGGATACAAGGTGGTCGATATGCTGGTTGATAGCACTTTAAATCCATGTAAAATCTTCCGACCAGCACTGGTCAGAACTGCCTCCCGTCAGGAGATCTGCCTCTGTTTTCAACAATCAGTTGTACAGACGTAAGAACGCCCTGGATGTATCATGTGTAGAATCATCATACACATCTGCATAATCCACACGTATATTCCCATCGCCTTTAGTCCTCACATCTATAAGTCCACCGTAAGGAGCTACCAGATAAGCTTTTGTATAAAGATGTTCCTTACCACTGATGTAAGTACTGAACTTACGTCCACCCATTATTTGTAGGGGAACAGAAGTTCCAAGCCTCGTTTTAGGGATAGAATTGCCATAATAAAATAAAATTTTGTTTATACATAAAAATGGATATTTGCTCTGAAAATACCCGCTTATCCTTTATACAGAATTGTTAGTAGCATTTTTTGGCAGTGTACATCCTTGTCTGACGTCGCCACGGATAGTCGGCTACCGGCTTGCGCATTTTCAGAAGCGGCCTCAAAGGTAAAAGAAGAAAAGAACCGATGGGTCTTTTTGCTTCTGTAGCCAATGACAATAGCTTCTTTGTCATTGGCAGTAAAAAGTCTTTGCCCAGGCATACATAATACCTGCTAACCTGTTTGTAAAGTGATACCTGACAGAATCCAGATGAGCTTCATAAAAAGAAAATTTCACCATGACACGTTATAGTTCCATGATGAAACACTATTCGGTCATCACGAAAACTACCTATTGATAATCAACTGATTAATTACGATATTTACAAGAAAACAGGACAGATGGATATGAGTTTTTTGAGAGAGAGAAGAAAAAAAGACGAAGGATTTCCGGATTGCATCAGCAGGAGGACAACCGGGACGGAAAGATCAGTAAAAAGAAGCGGTGCGATC
>DALZBD010000238.1:0-6410 GCA_031977515.1 Bacteroides sp.
TTGCAGCCTTATTTTTATATAGGAAAGTAGTCAAAAGTCCTTATGAAACCTTTTGACTTCGTCGACCGTTGGTTCAAGGTTGAATGTGGTGTGTGCTCCGCACCCCAAGGTTTCGTTTCACTAAGGCCATTGGGCTATTAGCTTCGCTGACCGATGGTTGACTACGTCGGCCGTTGGTTGATATATCCCCTCCGGGGATATAAATATACTCTTTGCACGGCCTTATACACTTTTGACACGGACTACACATAGAATCATTGTACCTGACAACCGTCGAAGAAGCGTACCGTGCGGCTGGTCTGCTTCGCCTGCTCTTCGTTGTGAGTCACCATCACAATGGTGCGTCCGTCTTCTCTATTCAGGCGATGCAGCAGTTCCATGACTTCCGCACCCATCTTTGAATCCAGGTTACCGGTGGGCTCATCCGCAAGGATAATCTCCGGATTACCAATGATAGCACGCGCTACGGCTACACGCTGACACTGTCCGCCCGAAAGCTGTGTGGGGAAGTGGCGCATACGGTGGCTAAGGCCAACTTTCTCCAATACCTCCTGAGCCAGTTTGCGACGTTCGGAAGAACCCACCTTGCGATAGAGCAATGGAAGTTCTACATTGTCCAGAACATTCAGAGAGTTGATCAGGTGGAAAGACTGGAATACAAACCCCAGCGTCTTGTTGCGGAAACCAGCCAGCTGCTTGTCTTTCATCGCTTCTGTACGCGTACCGTTGATCTCTATGGTACCGCTCGAAGGCGCATCCAGCAATCCCATGATATTCAACAACGTAGATTTACCACACCCCGAAGGTCCCATGATACTCAGGAACTCACCTTTTTCTACGGTCAGGTTTACATTTTCCAGAGCTACCGTTTCAATCTCATTGGTACGATAGATTTTTGTAAGTGATGTTAGTTGGATCATAACATTATCAATTTTAGATTGTACGATTATATTCTTTTGTTTTTATTCGTCTCTCAATGCCTCCGAAGGCTCAACAGCGGCAGTCCGATTGGCAGCCCCAGTAGCCAAGCAAGTGTAGTGAGCAGCCAGGATTCCATAAGAAGATCAGATTTTATCTGTCTGTGTATACTCCCCAATGCCATCCTCAAACCCATCTCTCCCCTGCGGGCATTGCTTCGTACCCAGAATGTACCGGATGCCAGTATCCGATCCCGATTCACCTCCGGATAGACAAATGCCATCTTGATTTAATAGACAAGTATCAAGATCATAGTGAGAGCGATGGCAAGGCCGGTACCTATGAGATAGATGGTACTATACAATCGGTTTTGCTGCAACAATTGCCAGGCCTGTTTCAGATAAAGACACAACATAGATGTATGTGTTGATAATTACAATATAGACAAACAATATAGATACAGATCAGGAGACAGAATCTCTTCCGGTAAAGTATTTCTACTTAACTTTCAGCTTGTTCTTATTCTTGTAAGAGTTCATATCGCTGATGACAACCTCATCACCGGGTTGCAAGCCGGTGACAACCTCCACCATCTCAAAGTTGGAATCGCCCAACTGCACTTTTCTACGTACGATCTCGTCATCAGCAGTCTTCACAAAGAGTTCATATTCTCCACGCCCTACGTAGTACGTTCCGTTTTTCAGGCGCATCACATCTTCCTTCACCGCGTTCATGACGTACACATCCGTCTTCAATCCGGAGCGCAACCTGCGGTTACTGTCATCGATCAGTTGTACGGAGAAAGAGATGACACCGTTTTTAGACAGTGGAGTTACACTCGATACATTTCCTTCCAGCTTATCGTTACCGATCTTCACAATGGCTTTTCCGCCCACTATCACCCGGTCTCCGTAGGTATCCGCGATCTCTCCTTCCACCTTAAAGTGGCTCAAGTCGGAAATGATAGCCACCTGACTGCCCTGTGATACCTGTGCCCCCACCTGATTGTTGATGTAGGTAAGAATGGCTTTGCGCGGAGAGCGTATCTGTGCATCGTCCAGGGTACGTTTCATTTCGGCCATGCTCTTGCGGAAAATATTGAATTCCAGTTCCTGTACTTTATATTCCGCCGCACTCACCTCTTTCTCGTTCTCGTATTGTTGCTGAAGCTGTTCGTACTCCAACTGAGCGACGTTGTAGCTCAACTCTGCCTGACGCACCTTATCTGTGGTACCGGCTCCCAGACTATCGAGGTACTGCTCGTTGCGAAGTTCGACTGCCATACGGCTGAGTCTCATGGCAGATACTTTGATCTGCATGGCCATGTCGTTGAGCCGGGTTTGGTTGTTGACCCGCAACTGCTCCAGTTTGTGGCGGCGCATCTGCTCTTCGTCCAGCAGTTTGTTGTATTCTGTTTCCGTGCTTTGCAGGTCCAGTTTCAGAATAGGAGTTCCCACAGCCACACTGTCTCCTCCCCTTCTGTATACCTCTACAATACGAGTATTGATGGGAGAGTTGATGATTTCTTCAAAAGCAGGTACTACTTTTCCTGAAGCGCTTACACTGACTTCGATCGTCCCTGTATCCACCGTAGCAAAGATCAGGTCTTTGCTCTGTACACCGGTTCGCATGAATGAGATCAGCAGGCTGATGGCAACCACACCCACAACACCAATAGCGGAAAAACGAATGATCTTCTTATTGCGCTCTTTGCGGCGTACTTCTTTGGGAATCTCTCTGTCCATATATGATCTGTTATAGAATGATTAAGATTAATTTGCATTTTACAGATCAAATGATATGCCAAAGAGCAAACCAACTGATTTACAATAGGTAGAAATAAAAACAGGGTGTCCGATATCGGACACCCTGTACATTATCGAATCATCTGGGCAGATCAGCGCAGGCGCAGACGATCACCTACTTCCGGTATGTAATCGGGAGATTTGCGGTTCATCTGATAGAGACTCTTCAACTGGATACCGAATTGCTGAGAGATCGTATGCATGGAGTCCCCATCTCTTACAATATACAAGGTACTGCTACGTTCTGCCTTCTTTTTCTTGGTCTTCAGGAATATCCTGTCGCCCTGAGCCAGGGTATATCCTTTGTGCAGATCGTTGTATTTGATCAGCTTTTTCCAGCTGATACCAAATTCTTTGCCCAGGCTCTGGAAAGTATCGCCGTCACGGGCCACCACATACGCCAGATCGTTGACCAGATACAATGCATGCGGATTTGTTGAGACAGTATTTTTCTTTCCGGAAGATTTCTTCTGCCCCTGATCGTATTTATACAGTTCGTAATCTTCGATCAGCGTGATCAGGCGGTTGGCATACGAAGGATCGGTAGCATATCCTGCCTTCTTCAAACCTCTCGCCCACCCTTTGTAATCGGTGATATCCAGTTTGAACAGAAATGCATACCGTGCTCCACGGGTCAGAAAAAGGGAGTGGTCTTCGTAGGAGTCTTTCACCGAGCGATAGGCACGGAAGCATTCGTTGCGGGCATCGTCGTCATGTTTCACTGTACGTCCCTTCCAACCGCTTCCGCATTTGATCCCGAAATGGTTGTTGCTCTTCTTTGCCAGATTACTTGTACCGGCACCACTTTCCAGAATACCCTGCGCCAGTGTGATGCTGGCAGGGATCTTATGGAGTTTCATCTGCTGAACAGCCAAATCGCTATATGTATGGATATAATCTACGTAACGTTGATTCTTGCGCTGAGCCTGCATATCTATACTCCATACCAACAGAGCACATATACATAAAAGAAGATACAGATATCTTTTCATGGTTTTATTTTGTTTGAAGCGGAAGCCTGAAAAACAAACAGGTCAGGGATTGTCTTATCTGTAGATAACAACTAACACCAGTTACAATACTTATATATGGTATTTCTCCGCCATTCGGATTACACGCTTACAAAAATCATAAAAATAATTGGTTTTATCAATCTCTTTTCTAACTTTGTTTTTAATTTGTAAAACCAATTTAGGAGAATATGAAAGACCTGACCATTACCACAGTCATCAAAGTATATAACTTCGAGGAACTTCCCGAAGCCGATCAGACATTAGTAGCAGCCGCTATGGGAGCCACTTCCCGCAGCTATGCGCCCTACTCCAACTTCGCCGTGGGAGCAGCTGCCCTGCTGGCCAATGGTACTCTTATTACAGGTACCAATCAGGAGAACGCAGCTTATCCGTCCGGGCTTTGTGCCGAACGTACGGCATTGTTCTATGCCAATTCGCAGTATCCGGATCAGCCGATCACGACCCTGGCTGTGGCCGCACGTACCGAAAATGATTTCATTGATATGCCCATACCTCCCTGTGGAGCGTGCAGACAGGTGATCCTGGAAACAGAAAAAAGATACAAACAGCCCATTCGCATCTTGCTGTATGGCAAAGAGGCAATCTATGAGATGAAAAGTGTGACCGATCTGCTTCCCCTCTCTTTTGATGCTTCGAATATGGAATAAATATCCTGCGGAATACATAAAATGTAGATTTATTTATCCCGGCCGCATAGATGTTTTTCCGTATCGGCTGTGTAGTGCATATATGTATCAGCCACCAATTACCTGTACGTACCAGCCCCGTAGGGGCTGGGATAGACAAATCTACGTTTACTTTGCAGATCCCTCTTCCCGTATTAGGATTATATTCCATCTTTTGTTATCTTTGCACCCGAAACTTATAAATACCCCAATGAGAATTACTGCTATTTAAGGTAACCCCATAGTTTGATTATTTCCTCTCCTCCCCGGACAGGAACAGGGTATATACACATATAGCCGTCAGCTAAGATCGTGGTTGCCAGACTTTCCGTTTTTTTTGGTTTCCTGTTTCTTTTAAAGTTTACGACTATGTCTATGATCTTACAACAAATATCTTATATCCATCCGGATAAAGAATCTCTTTTCGACAACCTCGACTTTTCTCTCACCAAAGGTGAAAAAACCGCTATCATTGGCGACAATGGATGCGGGAAGTCTACTTTGCTCCGTATTATGGCCGGACAACTGTCTCCTTCTTCGGGAATACTAAATTGTTCCGGACACTGTTACTATGTACCTCAGCATTTTGGTCAATACGACCATTATACCCTTGCTCAGGCATTGGGTATTGACGATAAACTCACTGCTTTGCAGGCTATCTTACAAGGGGAGACAGCACAGGAGAATTTTGATATCCTGAATGAAGAATGGGACATAGAGGAGAGAACCATAGAAGCACTCAACCGCTGGGAAGTACCTCATACCGGCCTGTCACATCCTTTTTCCCTGTTGAGCGGAGGTGAGAGGACAAAAGTGTTCCTGGCCGGAATCGAACTGCACCAACCGGATATCATCCTAATGGATGAACCCTCCAACCATCTCGACCTCAGAGGAAGGGAAAAGCTTTATCGACTGATACAGCGTACTTCTTCCGCAGTAGTGGTGGTGAGCCATGACCGGAAACTGCTGAATCTATTACCCTGTATCACGGAGATGTCCCGGAAAAAACTGCTCCGCTACGGAGGCAATTACGAATTCTACCGGGAACAGAAAGAGAAACAGACAGAGATGCTGAAGGAAAAACTTCAATCTAAAAGCAGTGAACTGGGACAGGCTCAGCGAAATGCCAGAAAGCTGGCCGAAAGGCAACAAAAACGGGAAGTACGGGGAGAACGCGCCAACGAGCAGAAAGGAATACCACGCATCATGATGAGAACGCTGAAAGACCAGGCAGAGATAAGTACCAACAGATTGCACCAGCAACAGGCAGGAAAACAGGACCAACTCTCCGGAGAGATCAGAGAATTGCGCCAATCTCTGGCACAACGGGCAATCCTCAAAACAGATATTCATTCATCGGGTCTGCATAAAGGCAAGATCCTGATCGATGCCAGGGAGATAAACTTTGCGTATGGCCAGGATCTTCTTTGGAAGGAATCGCTGACTTTTCGCCTTTGCAGCGGTGACAGGTGGCAACTGGAAGGAGACAATGGTTCCGGAAAAACCACTCTCATTCGTCTGATCACAGGACAACTGTCTCCTACGGAAGGAAAGATCGAACTTGCCGGATTAAAGTACCTTTATCTCGATCAGCAATACTCCCTGCTGAATAACAGATTAAGTATTCTGGAACAAATACAGGAGTTCAATCACAGAAAGTTATCCGAAACCGAATTGAAGACTATACTCAACCGTTATCTCTTCCCCGCAAGCGTATGGGACAAACCGTGCGCACTACTCAGCGGAGGAGAAAAGATGAGACTGATCCTTTGTTGTCTGCAGGTGAGTGAACAGGCTCCGGATCTCTTTATTCTCGACGAGCCAACCAATAATCTGGATATACGTAGTATGGAAATATTAGCCGGCAGTCTGCGTAACTTTGAGGGTTCTTTATTAGTGATTTCGCACGACCAGGCTTTCAAAGAAGACATCGGACTGGAGGGAGGGATCAGTCTCTAAAATACCTGAAGACCAATCTTTACAAAAAA